>NZ_CP035033.1:1800000-2037500 GCF_004028275.1 Hydrogenovibrio thermophilus | reverse complement strand
CCATTCCTGCTGAATCCATTCAGGTTTCAACCTCCTCATCCTCGACGGCTTCTCAAAATAATACCTCCTCCAACCGTGAAAGAGATTCTCAGGCTGGACGTAGTAATACCATTTCACAAGCGGAAAAGGCACCAACCGAAAAGTCTGCTTCTTCAGATCAGCAGGTTGAGCGCGAAGTACAGCGTGTTATTTCGGAACTCAAATCACGCGACAGAGAAGTGAAAGCCCATGAGCAGGCGCATTTAGCGGCCGGCGGGCAACACGTCACCGGTGGTGCCAATTATTCATATCAAACCGGCCCGGACGGACGGCGTTATGCGATTGGCGGTGAAGTCGGAATCGATACCAGCCCAGTGTCGGGAGACCCGCAGGCCACCTTAGCAAAAGCCCAGCAGATTCGGGCAGCGGCCTTGGCTCCGGCCGAACCGTCCTCTCAAGACCGTAAAGTGGCGGCACAAGCATCGCAAATGGCTGCGGAAGCACGAGCCGATATAATGAATACCAAACAAGAAGAGCGGACGGAGGAAGAGGTTGAGGATACGGAATCCACTAATGAAAAGCCTTCGTCTGAGGGTTCTGAGCGTGACATCCAAAGTAATCCCTTGTTGAGTGACACTCAAAACGAAAACCGTTTGGAAATGTCAATGTCACCTGAGAACGGGGTGATGTCGTCGGCGGTCAGCGAACGGAATCAATTTGAAATTCGCCTGATGAACCAGGCGAGTTAAAAGGGAATTAAACCGGACAGAATGTTTGTTGCATGGCTTCCAGCAGGTTCAAAATCTGTGGGTCTCGCACTTTGCACAGAATCTTGCTGCCATCGCGGCGAGAGGTGATGATTTCTTTCTCTCTCAGGATGTCGATATGCTGGGAAATGTTGCTTTGAGTGGTTCCGACTTTTGAAACGATGTCCATGACTGGAAGTTCGCTGTCTCCAAGTACACATAAAATCTTGAGTCTTAGAGGGTGACCCATGGCTTTGAGCGCCTTCGAGGCCTTTTCGATATTTTCTTCTTTTATCGCTAACGGGTTGATTTCTTCCATTCCTTTGTCACCGCTTAATTGTTATTTTGTCAGAATATGTTTAAATGTGTAGATGTCTGTAATTCTAATTAAATAGTTCTCTAATGTCACTTAAACTTCACTTATAATGAAGTAAATTAATTTTTTAGCAGCACTTTTGAATACAAAAATGAACATTCTGGAGTAAAGAGTGAAAATAACTTGGGTGAAAAAAAGTTTTTGGATGTTTTACGGTGCCGTCCTGGGCGCCACTATCGTTGTCGGCACCAGCGTTTGGGCCGAGAGCGAAAATGAAAAAAAAGCCTCACCGGATGCTAGCCCCCAAGCGGTTTTACCTCTTGAAGAATTACGTTCGTTTGTTGAAGTGTTTGATCGTATCTCCACCGATTATGTGGAGCCGGTCGAAAATAAAGAGCTTCTGGAGGGAGCCATCAGTGGCATGTTGTCCAGTTTGGACCCGCACTCGGCTTACCTGCCGCCTAAGAATTACAAGAAAATGGAAGAGCACACCACCGGTGAATTCGGCGGTCTAGGAATGGAAGTCGGGATGGAAGACGGGTTCGTGAAAGTCATTTCCCCGATTGATGATACGCCGGCGCAAAAAGCCGGTGTGAAAGCGGGCGATTTGATCATCAAGCTCGACGATCATCCGGTGAAAGGAAAATCTCTGGCCGACGCCGTCAAAATCATGCGGGGTAAACCGGGGTCGAAAATCACTCTGACGATTGTGCGTCAAGGCGAAGACAAGCCGATTGTAAAAGAATTGACCCGTGCGATTATCAAGGTCAAAAGCGTCAAGGAGCAATTGTTGAACGACGGTATGGGGTATGTCCGTATCAGCCAGTTCCAAATGCGTACCGGCGAAGACTTGGTGAAAGCCATAGAAAAGCTGGAAAAAGAAAACAAGGGGCCTTTGAACGGCCTGGTATTGGACTTGCGTAACAATCCGGGCGGCGTATTGCGGGCGGCGGTTGAAGTTTCCGATGCGTTCTTGAATGACGGTTTGATCGTTTACACCAAGGGGCGCGTGAAAAATTCGGAGATGAATTTTGAAGCCGAAGCGGGCGACTTGATGGAAGGCAAGCCAATTGTGGTATTGATTAACGAAGGGTCGGCGTCCGCTTCGGAAATCGTTTCCGGTGCTCTGCAAGACCAGAAACGTGCGTTGATCGCCGGCCGTACCAGTTTCGGTAAAGGGTCCGTCCAGACCTTGATTCCGTTGAACAACGGCGGCGCCATTAAGGTGACTACTGCGCGTTACTACACGCCGTCCGGTCGTTCGATTCAAGCGGAAGGCATCAAGCCGGACATTGAAATCGACCAGGTGAAAGTGGAAAAATTGCAGGCACCGGACTTCACCCGCATCAAGGAAAAAGATTTGAGCGGACACCTGGATGGTGAAAATGAAGACGAAGAGTCGACCAAAAAACTGACCAAAGAGCAAAAAGCTTCTCAGAAGGCTTTGGAAGAGTTGTTGGCGAACGACTACGAACTGCATGAAGCCTTGAGCTTGCTGAAAGGGATGTATTTCACACAGCAAATGAAACAGTGAGGGTGTATGACAAAACGTGTATTGGTTCCATTGGCGCAAGGGTGTGAAGAACTCGAAGCCGTAACCATTATCGATTTGTTGACGCGTGCCGGTGTAGACGTGGTGACGGCTAGTCTGGACGATAACCGAACCATCACCGCCAGCCGTGGCGTGCAACTGGTGGCGCAGACCACCTTGGCTGATGTCGAATCGGACAGGTTTGACATGATTGCCTTGCCTGGCGGTCTACCGGGCGCGAATCACTTGAATGAGGATGCGCGTTTGCATCACATGTTGCGGCAAACGGTTCAGCAAGGTGGATTGTCCGCGGCCATTTGCGCCGCGCCGAAGGTTTTGGTCACGGCCGGCTTGTTGGATGGTAAAAAAGCCACCAGTTTCCCCGGTGTGATTGAACAGCAACCGGCGGAAAACATGACGTTTGTGGATGAAGCGGTGGTTCAGGACGGTCAGGTCGTGACATCGAAAGGACCGGGGACCGCCATTCCATTTGCACTGACACTGATTGAAAATCTACTGGGGCCGGACAAACGGCACGAAGTCGAAAGCGGTCTTCAGCTCAGTTGAGGTGTTGGCGCAGCAGCTTTTTGATGCGCAAGGCTAACTGCTTGGCCTGTTTGTCCGTCAAGTGTGTGGTTTGACCGGCTTTGGGGTCGGAACGAATCTGGTTCAGCAAGGCTTTCAACGCCTGTTCATCCGGTGGCTGTTTGTCGCTTCCCATCTTCTAAACACTCTTCATTGAATTGCTATTGAATCGACTTTTCATCAGGCCTGGCGGATTTGGGTTGATTGTCGTTGACAGTCCATTTAAGTCGCTAAAAATCGATTTTACTTATTAAAACACAAAAATATTTATTTGTAATTGCCCGGGGTTTTCATTAGACTCGAAATTATGAAACTGTCCTATGTGTTTTTAATCATCGCGTTTTTATTCGGTCAACTGCAAGTGGCCGGCGCATCTGTGCCTGCGCAAAAGATGTCAAGCGAAGCACACGCTTGCTGCGATGAAATGACGGAAATGCACCATGACATGCATTCCGCACACAAGACAGCCCATCAGATGTCATCCCATTCCACACAGACCACTGGCCACGCTTGTTGTGACCATACCATGGCGTCTGCCGGTTGCCCGATGTGTGGCGATCAATGCGATTGTGGTGTGACTTGCCATATCACCAGCCATTCCTTCGGTGTGATTCAAACCGTGGCTATTCGTATGGCGCCGATGGTCGTTAAAACCGTCGAGCCTTCTGACTTTTCATTTGTTTCTGCAGAACTTGCGCTGGAAAAACGCCCTCCAAAACACGCTTAAACTCCTCTGACGCTTGACCGATATCGTTGTGCTCCGTGCAGACGGTATGGATTTCGATTATCAGCTGATCGGCCTCAACAACAGACCGATTAAAGGATTTTAAGATGACACCTTCCACACGTTTTTTATGGCCAGGCCTGGCGCTTTGGCTCTCTTTGTCCGGTTGTTCGGCTTTCGCCGCCGACTTGCCGGATATTGCTCAGGAAGCCCATCCGCATGAGGCGGGCGCTTCAACTGAAAACCCTTCTACCGAAGCAAATGCTTCGGATACCCAGCACTCCGATACAGCGGTGTATAAGTACGTCTGTCCGATGCACCCGCAAATCGTTCGGGATCATGAGGGGACTTGTCCCATCTGTGGTATGGCACTGGTCAAACAATTGTTTGACGCGTCCGAATCGGCGCAGGAAGTCCACGTGAAAGGCGGTGCTTCCGCTGATGGTTCTTTGCGACAAACGTTTGCGGTCCGAACCGCGGAAGTCCAACGGACCACTCTTTGGAAATACATTGAAACCTTCGGGAAAGTGGTGCCGGATGAAACGCAAGTGGTTCACATCCACCCGCGTGCCTCGGGGTGGATCAGTGACTTGAGTGTCCGCAGCAATGGCGATTTCGTCAAGAAAGGTGCTTTGTTATACCGTATCTACTCGCCGGAAATCGTATCGGCGCAACAGGATTTTCTACAAGCTTTGCAAAGCCAGCGCAAACTGGGTAACAGCGCCAAATCGATTCTTGAATCCGCACGGGTTCGGTTATCGCTGTTGGGGGTCGACGATCAGACCATTCAGGTTTTGCAACGTAAGCGTCGGGTGATGGAACAGATTCCAGTGTATGCGCCGCAAAGCGGTTACGTGAGCGAAATGGCGGTGCAAAATGGCATGTACATCCAGCCGCAGACCGAGTTGATGAGTCTGATTGGTTTGAACAGCGTCTGGGTCGAGGCGGAAGTCCTGCCTTTACAGCAGGCGTGGGTAAAACAGGGACTCACGGTGGAAGTGGCCACCGATGCGTATCCGGGCCAAACCAGGGAAAGCCGGATTGATTATTTGTATCCGACGGCCGACCCGGTTTTGCAAGCTCTGAAAGTGCGTATTCCGTTGCAAAATACGGACGAACAGCGCTTCAAACCAAATATGCTGGTGGATGTCACCATCTACGGTGGGCCGAAGCATTCGGTGCTGGCCATTCCAATGGAAGCGGTGATTCAAGACGGCACTCAGTCTCGTGTGGTGATGGAACAGCCCAACGGCGGTTACCGGGTGGCGGAAATCGTCACCGGCATGGAAACCCGTAATTGGGTGGAAGTGTTGTCGGGCTTGAAAGCCGGGGAACGCATTGTCACGTCCGGTCAGTTCCTGATCGATTCGGAAAGTCAGATCCAGTCCAACCTCAAACGCATGGCCGGCTCATCGGACTCCGGTGCGGCTAACCACGCGCATGCGCATTAGGAGGTGGTCATGATTCGTTCGATTATTGCCGCTTCCATTGCGAACCGGTTTTTGGTGCTGCTGTTCAGCCTGGTGCTGGCAGTCTGGGGCTGGAAAGCGGTTCAAAATACGCCCTTGGACGCGATTCCCGATTTATCCGATGTGCAGGTCATTGTCAAAACGCCTTTTGCCGGGCAAAGTCCGCAGTTGGTTGAAGACCAGGTGACCTATCCGATTTCCAGTCTGATGATGTCGGTACCCAAAGCCAAAGCGGTGCGCGGTTATTCCTTTTTCGGGGATTCCTACGTTTATATTCTGTTTGAAGAGGGCACCGATCCTTATTGGGCTCGCTCCCGGGTGCTCGAATATCTCAATCAAGTGAAACCGCAATTGCCCGACGGGGTGCAGCCGCGACTGGGGCCGGACGCTTCCGGGGTGGGTTGGGTGTATCAATATGCGTTGGTGGACCGGACCCACTCGACCGATTTGGCCGAACTGCGCAGTTTGCAGGATTGGTTTTTGAAGTACGAACTGCAATCGGTGCCCGGCGTGTCGGAAGTCGCGTCCGTCGGCGGGATGGTCAAACAATATCAAGTGGTGGTGGACCCGAACAAATTGCGGGGCTATAACCTGACCCTGGAACAAGTGCAGCAAGCGATTCGTCAAAGCGCGACGGAAATGGGCGCGTCGGTCATCGAGCTGGCGGAAGCCGAATACATGGTTGGCGTGAAAGGCTATGTCACCCGCTTGAAGGACTTGCAGCAGGTACCGGTGGGCGGTCTGTCGGCCGACGGTACGCCTTTGCTGTTGAAGGACATCGCTCGGGTTCAGCTGGGTGCGAAGCCGCGCCGCGGCATTGCGGAACTGAATGGCGAAGGCGAGGTGGTCGGCGGCATTGTGGTGATGCGTTCCGGTGAAAACGCCTTGAATGTGATTCAGGCGGTGAAAGCCAAATTGGACGATATTCGCCCAGGCCTGCCGGAAGGCGTGGACTTGGTTGAAGTCTATAATCGCTCCGGGCTGATCGAGCGTTCCGTGGCGACACTCAAAGATAAGCTGCTGGAAGAAATGATTGTGGTGGCCTTGGTTTCGTTGGTGTTCTTGTTCCACTTACGCTCCGCTTTGGTGGCGGTGGTTTCTTTACCGCTGGGGATTCTCGGCGCTTTCATCATTATGGAAGCCATGGGCGTCACCGCCAATATCATGAGCTTGGGGGGCATCGCCATCGCCATTGGCACCATGGTGGATGCAGCGATTGTGATGATTGAGAATGCCCACAAGCATTTGGAGGCCTATCGTCGTGAAACGGGCGAACCCGCTCAAGGGCGCGATCATTGGCGTTTGGTTCGGGAATCGGCTCAGGAAGTCGGCTTGCCGTTGTTTCTGTCGCTGTTGATCATCGCGTTGAGTTTTGTGCCGATTTTTGCCCTGCAAGAGCAGGCCGGACGCCTTTTCACGCCATTGGCTTTGACCAAAACCCTAGCGATGGCCGTGGCGGCGGGGCTGGCGATTACGCTGGTGCCGGTGTTGATGGGGTGGTTTATTCGCGGGCGCTTGCCGAGTGAATCCGCCAATCCCCTGAACCGTTGGCTGGTGGCGTTGTATCGTCCGGTCTTACAGTGGGCGTTGCGTTTTCCAAAAAGCGTCTTGGTTGCGGCGTTGGTGTTGTTGGTCAGTGCGGCGTATCCCTGGCAGCATATCGGTTCCGAATTCATGCCGGAACTGGAGGAAGGCGATTTGCTTTACATGCCGACCACCTTGCCTGGTTTATCGATCGGTAATGCGCAAAGTTTGCTGCAGCAAACCGACCGCATCATCAAGTCCTTCCCGGAAGTGAAGACGGTGTTCGGCAAAATCGGTCGGGCCGATACCGCGACCGATCCGGCGCCTTTGACGATGATTGAAACCACCATTCAGTTGAAGGACAAGTCGGAATGGCGTGAAGGCATGACCCTACCGAAATTGATTCAAGCCTTGAACGAGGCGGTGGCGATTCCCGGTTTGACCAATGCTTGGGTGCAACCCATCAAAACCCGCATCGACATGTTGTCCACCGGGATCAAAACGCCCATTGGCATTAAAATCGCCGGGGACGACTTGGCTGAGATTCAAGCCGTCGGTGAACAGGTCGAATCGGCGGTATCGAAAGTGCCGGGCACCTTGTCGGCCTTTTCCGACCGATCCGAAGGCGGGCGCTATATTGATATCCTGCCAAAACGTGCACAAGCGGCCCGTTATGGTTTGAGTGTGGCGCAAGTGGCCAATATCGTCGCGTCGGCGGTCGGAGGCCAGGTGTTGCAACAAACCATTGAAGGGCGGGAACGTTACAGTTTGAATCTACGGTATCCCCAGGCCTGGCGGAATTCGGTGGAATCCTTGAAGTTGTTGCCAATTGTGACCGCTTCCGGTGCGCAGATTCAACTGGGCATGATTGCCGATATCAAAATCCGCATGGGGCCGCCGATGATCAAGTCGGAAAACGCACGCCTCAACGGTTGGACGTTTGTCGATTTGGATAAAGGCACCGATTTGGTGGATTATATTCAGCGCGCCAAACAAGCGGTGGCCGACGCCGTGCCGTTGCCACCGGGGATCAGTGTGCAATGGACCGGGCAGTATGAATACCTGCTCAAAGCACAGCAAACCTTATATAACATCGTGCCGCTGACGCTCATCATTATCTTCGTGCTGCTGTACATCATCTTCAAGCAAGTGGCGGAAGCCTTGATGATTCTGTTGGTGATTCCATTCGCGCTGCTCGGCTCGGTCTGGTTCTTGTGGTGGTTGGGTTACGACTACTCGATTGCCGTGGCCGTGGGAATGATTGCCTTGGCCGGTGTGGCGACCGAATTCGGTGTGGTGATGTTGTTGTATCTGAAACAGGCGATTCACAAAGCCGAAACGGAAGGGCGACTGAATAACCGTAGCGATCTGGCCGCCGCCATTATGCAAGGCGCGGTGCAGCGCGTGCGACCCAAAGCCATGACGGTGAGTGTCATCGTCATCGGGTTGTTGCCGATTTTATTCGCCAACGGCACCGGCGCGGAAGTCATGAAACGGATTGCCGCACCGATGGTGGGCGGCATGATTTCGGCGCCGCTGGTGTCGATGCTGTTGATTCCGTTGCTGACGTATTTACTGTATGCCGCCAAGGGGTTCGGAGCCGAGAAGGCCGCCGAAGCCAAAGGAGACGCTGTATGAAGGGTTTAAATTATGTTTCAAAAAGCTTAAAGCTTGTTTCGTTACGGCTCAGTGGGTTAGTTTTTGCGGCGGCTATTTGGTCGTCGCCGGCGTCGGCTTCACAGTTGCAACAATTGTTTGAGGTCGCGCTGGCCAACAATCCGCAATTGTCGGCGGCCGAAGCCGACAGTGCGGCGGCCATGAGCGATGTTCGGCAGGCCGAGTCCGAAGAAAACCTGACCGTCAATCTGAAAAGTGAGCTGAGTTACGCTTGGATGAAGGAAAGTTCCTTCTCCCGAACCGCCAACCAGTTGGTGGCGGTTTATCCGTTGTACCAACCGGAACAGAGCGATTTGAACGCCGCGGCCAGTCAGCAACACAGCAGTCGCCAATATCAACTGGATGCCACGCGTCAGCAGTTGCTGTTACAGGTGGCGCTGACGTATTTTCGTTATTGGTCGCAGCAAGAAGATTTGCACTTTCTGCAAAAAGAGCGCCGTTCCATTGAATCGATTCTACAACAGGTCAAACAACGCTTTCAGGTGGGCTATCAGGATTTGAACGACATCGTCGAGATACAGGCGCGGTTGGACATGAATCATGCCGATGCACTGGAAGCGCGTCAGTCGCTGGAACGCACGCGCCAGAATCTGGCAGCTTTGTTGGGCGTGGATCATTTGGACGCCATTCCGCAAACAGCTTTCGGGTTCCCGGTGGATGTGGGGGATGAGGTGACGCAGTTGGCGCAGCGGTATGGATTGGCGAATTCACAAAACCGCCAGGCCTGGCCGGAATTGGTGTCGCATCACCCGAGCCTGTTTGCATTGCAGGCCTCCGCCGATGCGTTGCGCAACGAGGCGGAATACCACAAAAACAAGGACACCTTCCAACTGGATGCGTTCGGCACCCTGGTGTACAACGATTCCGGCAATCATTACTACGATGATATGGAAGGCGCTCGCGGCGGGGTGCAATTGACCGTGCCGTTGTATTTGGGCGGACGCACCGAATCGTCGGTGTCCAAAGCCCGGCATCAGTCGCAAAAACGCTTGGCGCAAAAACGCGAACAGCAATTGAAGCTGGAAGCGGAAGCGAAAAACGCCTGGCTGGGATTGCAGACCGGTGTGGCACGGGTCAAGGCCTTGCAGTCGGCGTTGGTGTCGAACCGGGCGGCCTTGAAAGCCACCGAGCAAGGGTTGCAAACCGGGCGTCGCAATATTCTGGATCTGCTCAATGCGCAGCGCAGTCTGCACAAAACCGAGCGGGACTTACCGGTTTTGAAAGCGCAAATCGGTGAAGATTTGGCGAAATTTTATTGGGCCATAGGAAAAATGAGTGAAGAAAACAACCTATGGCAGAAATAAAGTTGAGTAAACTGGGTCTACTAAATGAATGTTTTTTAAGTGTTTTAACCAACAATGTTTTTTATGAAAACAACAGGAGTAAAGCGTATGTCTAAGCAAAATCGAAGAGACTTTTTGAAGATGGCGGGTGCCGCCACCGCCGCGACCTTGACCGGTAACGTTCTGGCGTCCGACAACCCGTTCGGCTTCAAGGAAATGGCCGGAGGCTATCAGCAGGTCGCCGAAGGAAAATGCGGCGGCATGAAGGATAAAGAAGGTAAATGTGGCGGCATGAAAGATAAGGAAGGCAAGTGCGGCGGCAAGGCGAACAAATCCATGGAAGGTAAGTGTGGTGAAGGAAAATGCGGCGGTATGAAAGATAAGGAAGGAAAGTGCGGCGGCAAGACGAACAAATCCATGGAAGGCAAGTGCGGTGAAGGGAAATGCGGTGGCATGAACTGATTGCCCCGTAACGCCTGACCCAAAAAGCCGCCCATTTGAGCGGCTTTTTATTTTAAGATGAACAAAGATGAATGTACCTTTTATGGTTTGTGTAAGGAAGTGTGGATGAGTTTACGATTTGAACCCGCTTTGCAGGGCGTCGGTTTGGGGTTGCGTCGCGACTTTTTCGACGAGATTCTCGCCGACCCGGATTTCGACATCGATTTTCTCGAAATCGCACCGGAAAACTGGCTGCGGTTCGGTGGGCGTCAAGGCCGCGCATTGCGCCAATTGACCGAGCGTTATCCGTTCGCCTGCCACGGTTTGTCGCTCGACTTGGGCGGTCCCCATCCGCTCGACGAGGCTTATGTGATGGAACTCAAAGCGTTTTTCGAACAACACCATGTCCGTGTGTACACCGAGCACTTAAGTTATTGTGGCGATTCCGGCCACATGTATGACTTGATGCCGATTCCGTTTACCGAAGAGGCGGTGCATTACGTGGCCGACCGCATCAAACGGGTACAGGATTTATTGGAAAGGCCCATCGGTGTGGAAAACGTGTCTTTTTACGCCATGCCGAGCAATGAGCTGACCGAAGCCGAGTTTATCAATGCGGTGGTGTCGGAAGCCGATTGTGGGCTGCTGTTCGACGTCAATAACACCTATGTCAACAGCATCAACCATCGTTACGATGCGCTTGAGTTCATGCGGCAAATGCCGACCGAACGGATGATGTATTTCCACATGGCCGGGCATTTCGACGAAGCCGAAGATTTGAAAATCGATACCCACGGTCAGGACGTCAAGCAGGCCGTCTGGGATTTGCTGGATGAAACCTATGCTCAGCAGGGTGTTTTTCCCACCTTGTTGGAACGGGACTTCAATATTCCGCCGTTGGCGGAACTGATGCAGGAAGTGGCACAAATTCGAACCGCCCAGGCAAAAGCGGTCACAAAAGCCGCTGCCAATGGCCCGGCGGAACACATTAGAAAGGAAGGCTGATGGACGAACTGGATTGGCAGGCATTGCCGGACTTTCAAAAAATGCAATATCGTTTCGCGGCACGTATACGTGACCCGCAAGGAACGGCGGACGCTACTGGTGATTTGGCCGAGAAATCACCAGGCCTGGCGGAAACCGAGGTGGATCCGACCTTACCGATCGAAGAGCGTCGCTGGAAGGCTTACGAGGATTTGTTTTTCAATAATGTGCAGGATTTCTTTTCCAAATTGTTTCCGGTGTTGAAGTCGGTGGTCGGTGAAACGCGGTGGGCCGAGCTGGTGCGCGAGTATATGCAGAAACACCGGGCCCGAACACCGTTGTTTCACGAGCTGGGCGAAGAATTTTTAGTGTTCCTGCAACAAGGGTATGACCCTCAGCCGCAGGACCCGGCGTTTATGTTGCCGTTGGCGCATTACGAGTGGGTGGAACTGGCCTTATCGGTGGATGAAGCCGACGGTTTTGAGAATGCGCTAGGCCTGACGGCCGATTTGGACGCGGTGTACGAGTTGTCGCCGGTGGCGTGGCCTTTGGCGTATGATTGGCCGGTGCATGAACTGGGACCGGATTTTATGCCTGAGGCACCACCGGAAATGGTCACCACGCTGTTGGTGTACCGGGATGCGGACGATGTCATTCAGTTTATGGTGCTGTCGCCGGTGTTATACGAGTTCATCCAGCGTTTGGCGAATCCGGACGTCGTTGAAATCGTCGAGAGGCCGACGGCCCGAACCGTATTACAGGGCTTGGCCGAGGCGTTGCAGGTTCCGGTGGCGGATTTGGAGGGCTTTGCTCAGTCGGTATTGCAGGATTTAATCGACCGTCAGGTGTTACGCCCCGTCGTGTGATTATGGTTCGAGTAAAGCTTTGGTTTAGGCCGATAGACACTTCATTTCGAATTTGGCGGCATCCAGCGGTTTACTGAACAAATAGCCTTGGCCTTCGTCGCATTCCAGCGCCTTGAGAATGTCCAATTGGTTGGGGGTTTCAATGCCCTCGGCCAGCACTTTCATGCCCAGACTGTGCCCCATCTTGATAATGGCGCGGACGATGGAACGTGCTTCTTTATTGAATTCGATGTCGTCGATAAAGCTTTTGTCGATTTTGATGCGGTCCACATTCAAATGTTTGATGTAGGACAGCGACGAATAGCCGGTGCCGAAATCGTCGATGGAAATTTCCAGCCCTTTTTCCTGAAGGGTGCTCAGGCAGTTGGCGTTTTCGTTGTTGCCGTTGCGTTCGATGTTTTTCATCATCACCGATTCGGTGACCTCGATGTCGATGCGGTTCGCGGTGAGTTGGTTTTCCTGCAAGATACGTTCCACCACGTCACCGAAATTACCGGCCAGCAGTTGGGTGGAGGAAGTGTTGATCGCGACCCGGGGCAATTCGATTTTGCAATGTGACCAGGCCTGGAGCTGGCGCGCAGCGGTCTCGAACACGAATTCGCCGATGGCACTGATGAGGCCGAATTTTTCTGCCAGTGGAATGAACTCGCACGGCGAGACCATGCGGTCGCTTCTCGGCCAACGTACCAAAGCTTCGGCACCGACCAACTTCAGGGAGTGCAGACTGTATTGCGGTTGGTAATGTACCTGGAATTCTTTTTCCCGCACCGCTCGGTGCAAGCTTTCTTCGATTTCATGCAGATAACTGAGTTGCTGGCGCATGTCTTTCGAGAACAGACAATATGGCGTGTGCTGTACTTTTTTGGCGGTATACATGGCGTAGTCGGCATGCTTGATCAGCGATTCGGGGGTGGTGCCGTGCTGAGGGTAAGAGGCGATGCCGATGCTGCAACTGACTTCGTGGTTGGAGTGATGAATGTGGTTGATTTTCTTCACTTGCAGGAACAGTTGATTGGCCAGTTCAGCCAATTCGGACGGTGTATGGAGTGAGGTGAGCAGGACAGCGAATTCGTCGCCGCCGAGGCGCGCCAGAAATTCGCCTTCCGGAACCGCTTCCTTGAAAGCTTGGCCGACGTGCCAGAGGAACTCGTCCCCGATGGTATGCCCTAAATGGTCGTTGACCCATTTGAAGTCGTTGAGGTCGATGTAGTAGAGATGAAAACTTTCCTCGGCGTGTTTTTCAATCATTTCCTGGATTTGATGATTGAAAGAGTAACGGTTCGGCAAATGCGTCACCGCATCGTAGTTGGCGGTATAGGACAACTGGTTCTGAATGTTCTTCAGTTCGGAAATATCGGTCAGGATGATGGAATAATAACTGTCCGGCAAACTGCGGTCTTGCAGTTTGTTGATGTCGATCATCATGTATTGATGCCGATAATGGTTGACGGCCGCTTCACCGCGCCAAGATTTGTGGATGGCTAAATACTCCTGAATGGCGGGGAGGTTGAGTTCGTGGAAAGCCTTTTCCAGCATTTCCCAGACCGATAGGGTATCGCCCAAGTCGCTCGCCAGCCGCATTTCAGTGAGCTTTTTGTTACTGATCTGCAAGTGACCTTCTTCGTTGAAGATGCCGATGGCTTCGTTCAGGTTTTGCATGAGGTTGCGATCCAGCAGCAGTTCGTGGGTGCGCTGGTGTACGCGCTCTTCCAGGTGGTCGCGAAGGGCTTCCTGATTTCGCGCATAGCGTTTGAGTTGGTCGATGGTCAGCAGGGCAATGATCAACAAACTGACGATAATCGGCACGGCGACCCACAGAATCATATTGCGCATGTCCGATAGGATGGCCGCAAAGTTGGCTTCCGAGCGCTGTGAAGCGGCTTGATAATCGGCCTCCAAGCGGTTTAACGTGCTGATGACCTGCTTTTGAAGCGGCAGGGTGACATCCACCAGTTGCTTGAGCGCGGCGTCTTTCTGGTCGTCCATCAACAGACTGTAAACGGTTTCCTGAAACCGACGATTTCGGGTCATGATCTCGCCGGCGTCTTCGATGATATCAATCTGAGAGGGGGCGAACGCATTTTCACGCAACGTGCTCAGGTTTTGGATGACAATTTGCTCGTAGCGGAACATGTCCATGTGAAGGGCATCAATTTCAAACGGGTCTTTGGCATTGATCATGCGCACCATCAGGATACTGCGCTGGGTGGCGGCATTGAACAGGGCGTCCAGATTGCTCTGGTAAGCGGTGTTTTCCTGGTGGTTTTCGAAGGCGTTGGCGATTTTACTTTCGTAGTTGAAGAAAATGCCGGAAGAGATGGCCACCAGGATGATGACGAGGCTGTAGCCGATGACCAGAAAGTGAATGAAATTGCTAGAATTCTTATACATAGCGGGTATTTTGATAGAATGAATTTTCAGAAGCAATTTAAAAAAATTAATGATGATATGTGAAATTGTTGGTGCGTCAAAAGCCTGATTTCACGACGTTTCTTAAGGAATTAACGCATGGCCGAAACGGAAAACCGTTTGTATAAGATCGCCTTTTGGATTCAGGCAGCTCAGAATTTCATTCGTAAGGACGGTTTGGATGCGGTGACGGTTTTGGCTTATGCCTCCTTGGTCGGGTTGGTGCCGTTTCTGACCATCATGCTCAGCGTGTTTTCGATGTCGGACAGTTTTCAAACGTTCGAAGATGCGGTGATGGATAAGGTGTTTCATTATTTGTTACCGGCCTCGACACCGATGGTGGAATCTTACCTGCTTCAGTTTTCCCAGCAGGCGAGTAAGTTGCACGGCATCGGTATCTTCAGCATGTTGGTGATTGCCTTGCTGCTGCTGTGGACCATCGACCAAAAAATCAATGCCATGTGGGACAAACATTTGCAACGCAGTTGGTGGGTGAGCTTATTACATTACATCGGCATCAGTGTGGTCGGGCCGGTGTTACTTGGCGGCAGTCTGGTGTTGAGTTCGGTGTTGCTGGCGGCCCCCGTTTTGCCTGGGGTGCCGCTGGAAACGGTGTTTTTGAATCAATTGCCGATTCTGATCAATGTAATCGGTTTCTGGTTCTTATACCGCTTCGTGCCATTGCATCGCGTCCCTTGGCGTTATGCGTTGGTTGGGGCGATTTTAGCCACCTTTGAATTGGAATTGTTGAAATACGGCTTTGGGCTGTATGTGAAATGGTTCCCGACCTATAACCTGATTTATGGTGCGTTTGCGGTGATTCCGCTGTTTTTGCTGTGGCTGTATCTGCTCTGGTTCATTCTGGTTTTCAATGCCTCGGTGGTGCACCAGATGATGGTGAAGCCGAAAGCGGCTTGAGGCGCGATTATTTCGAACGGTTTTGAAACAATTCGAGGAAAGGGCGGTCTTATTAAGGAACCTTTGGTTTAAACCAACGGTTACAAAGGTAATCCAACGGGATGGAATCGAATGTCGAATAAAACGCTGTTTTTTGATCAATTGGTCCGCGCTTACGCCAAAGACCTGTATCGCTATGCGTTTTGGATGAGCAAGGACGCGAATGTGGCCGAGGATTTGGTGCAGGAAACCTTTTCCCGTGCCTGGAAAGCCTTGGACAAGTTGCAGGACGAGCAAGCCGCTAAAGCCTGGTTGATGACGATTCTGCGCCGTGAAAATGCCCGTCGTTTTGAAAAGCAATCACCGGAGTGGGTGGCAATGGAAGAGGCGATGATCGCCGACAGCGTCGATCGGGAGCCGGAACGGCAAATGGAACGACAGGCGCTGTACCAGGCTATTCTGTCGCTGGATGCACAATTTAAGGAACCTTTGTTGTTACAGGTGTTGTGGGGGTTCAGCGGCGATGAAATCGCCGACCAACTCGGACTGAAACTGGCGACGGTCAACACCCGTCTGTTTCGGGCCCGGCAGCAACTCAAACAACAATTGGAACGGCCGTCCGCGACGGTCGGTTTGAAAGGAAATCGCACATGACCGAACTGGAATTTCGACGCAGACTGTTGGAGTCGCCGAACCAATTGGACGAGGCGATGCAAGCGTATTTGGCCGAACATCCCGACAAAGCGGCCGATGTCAAGGCACAAAAAGCCTTTGAAGCGGAATTGAAGCAGGCAATGCGGGTGACGCCGCCGGAAGGGCTGGAAGAGCGTATTCTCTTAAAAAACCGTTTCGAAGAGCCACCACAAAATGATGGTGGTTGGTTCGGGAACTTGACGGCATTTGCGGCGTCGTTTGCTTTGGTGGCGGTTTTTGCGATTTGGCAGTGGCCGTTACAGCCGGGAACCGGTTCAGTCGAACATTCAGTGGAAAATTCGCAGGAAGTTTTGCTGGAACAGGCGGTGGTGGATCACATTATTGACCACGCTCGGGAAGCGCCGGACTTGATGAAAGCGCAACCGTTGGATCAAGACGAAGCTTCTTTGCAGAAATTGTTTGCCAAGGTGGGAGCGGTGCTGGACAAGCCGGTGGATTTCATGAGTTATGCCGGAGAGTGCGAGGTGAACGGTCAGAAAGGACTGCATCTGGTGTTGCAGGAGGAAGCCGGGCCGGTGACCATTATTGTGCTGCCGGGCAAACAGCTCACCACCATGCAGGCGTTTAATCGCTCCGGTTTCCAGGGGCAGATGATTCCGGTCAAAGGGGCGATGGTGGCGATTGTCGGCGATTCGTACCAGGAATTGGCGATGGCGCAAATGCACTTCTTCAAAGCGGTTCGCTTCGGTTAAGCGCCCGTTATTGACGGCGGGCGGCCTCTTCGACCAGACGGACGGCGGCGGCAAAATCGACGTTGCCATTTAATTCCCAGCACGGCAAATCGCCTAACATGGCCAGATAAGGCGCGGTGTCCGGTTCGATTTGATTCGGCAGAAAGACATTTTGGCGGTCGGCATAGAAAGGACCGGGGCTTTTGATAATGGCCGGTAACAGATGCGGGCTGTCGTTCAGCGTGGTTTCGGTCAGGCGTGTGGCGTCGTCGGAGCCGGGCTGCCAGTTGAGAATGACCAATGCACTCAAAGGACTTTCGGCTTTGAAGCAGTTCGGGTGGTAAAGCCGGTTGACGTCGGCATCGTATTTTTCTTCCAGTTGGCGCAGTTCTTCGCGGGGTAGTTGCAGTAATTCGGCGCGTCGCTCGGCCGGAATCAAAGCGTGCAGTCGCGAATTGTGAACGATGGTGCCGGGGTTGATGCGCGGTTGTTTTGGAATGCCGCGCATCCATAATTCATCAGGCCTGGCCGATTCGGTGATTGTCGAGTCGGCGAACAACAAACGGTCATTGCTGATGAAGTGCTCGCCGTTTTCCAATAAATGCAACATCAAGGTCGATTTCCCGCCGCCGGACAGGCCGGCAATCGCGAGGCCGCGGCCGTTTAGTTGCAAGCCAGCGGCGTGGCCCAGCAACCAATCGCGGCGCAGGTGTTCATTCAGGTATTGGGTGAGGATGAAGTTGATGATTTGGTTCGGGTGGCTTTCGGTGGGGCCGAATGCCGTCGGTTGGTCATGGCGTTGCCAGAACAGCATCCCGGTTTTGACTTTATAGATGAAACGCTGCGCTTCCAGGCCATTGTCGAAATCCAAGAATGCATCTTTACGTCCGGTTTTGCCGGTTTCCCGCTTCCAGTCCTCCCAATGGAGCCCCTGATTCAAAAATTGATCGGTTTCGTAAGCGGTGATGGTTTGGTCTGCTTGAGCGGAACTTTCACTCAGAAGATCGCCGAAATAGTGCTGCAGGGTGGTCAGCAGGGTTTTGGAATTGGATTCGATGGCCAGCGTCCAGCCGGGTAAACTCAGAGAGAGCCGTTGCGGTTGCAACGGCGTGCTTTCTTGAAATTGGCTAATCTGTTGAACGAGATTGAGGGGCAAAACGGTTTCCTTGTACGGTTTTTGTTCGGTTTCAGGGAAGCTAAGAGGCTGTACTCAGCGTCCGAATGACGTAATCGGCATATTCCTTGGCCATATTCAAGCCCAACCCTTCGTGCGCGCCTTTGAAACCACCGAAAGCGGAGACCTCAAAACAGACCGGTCCGTCTTCGGTTTCGGCGATGTCGACGGTGGTGTAGCTCAAATCGAATTGCGATTGGGCACGATACGCCATGTCGATGATGTCATCCGACGGTTGCGCTTCGGCGTATTTGCCGCCGGAGTGGATGGTGGTGTTCCAACTGTCGCTGCCGGACACACGGGCGTAAGCTCCGCGATATTCACCGCCCAGAAACACCAGCCCCATATCCTTGCCGGGCAGGGCGAGTTTTTTCTGCAAGTAAAAGAAGCCCTGTTTGTCGTAATAGTCTTTCAGGCGCTGTTTAACGGCTTTTTTGCCATCGTCGCAGCACAGGACTTCCATGCCCCGGGCTTTGGTGGAAAATAACGGTTTGAGAATGGCTTCGCCGAATTTTTCCACATGATCGAAAGCGGCGTCCAAGTCTTCGGTGATGATGGTCGGCGGCATCGGAATATCGGCTTTGGCCAGCGATACGGTGCAACTCATGCGGTCTACCAGACGGATGATTTCCTGGGGCTTGGAGAAAATCTGCACGCCGCATTTTTCCACAAAGCGCAGAATTTCCAAACGATCGATGACCGTCGGGCTGTAGGTCTGGGAAATCTTTTTGATGATGATGCCGTCCAGTTGACACAGGCAACGTCCTTCGTAACGCACCGACGGTTCGCTGAGGTCGGCCACGACTTTTTCGATGTCGATGACCCAGCGAAAGCCGGTTTGGGCTTCGATTTCATCGGCCAATACTTCGGTGGACCATTTGCCGGGAATGCCCACCACCGCGATTTTTAGATCGTCTTTAATCATGGAAAATCTCTTTCTGTATCCGGTAGGTCATTCGTTCTGCTTCCGTCAGACGAATGACTTGTTCAATCAGGTAACGACCTCGAAAATGCATGGCTTTGGCGTGCTGTTTATCCAACACGAAGCGGGTTGAGGTCAAAAAAGAACGGCTTAATCCTAAAGCCATCCGAAGGTGGTAACTGGTGTCGTCGATGTGTTCAGCGTAATCCTGGCCGAATTCGTAAATCGCCTGCATGGTTTGAGCGATCAGTTTGCGGACTTGCGGGTCGAAATTCGACAGGCGATAGGCCGACACCATCAGGACCGACAAGTCCTGCACGAAGTCCAGGTACTCGGAACGGTGCAGGTCGATGAAATTGATGTCGTTATCGACCGGGTCGTAAATGATGTTGTCGAGATTGAAATCGCCGTGGATGTAAACACCCAGCGGACAGGGCAGTTCGGATTCCAGCGCTTCGGCGTCATCGACCAGGGCTTCAAGTGTCGGACTTTTTACGCCGTTGATGCTGACCGATGGTGCTTGGAATTCGGGGTGGACTTCGTAAACGTCTTTCAAGCGTTTGCGCAACTGGGCCATGAAGTTGGCCGGATAGGGTTGGTCGGCACGGGTTTCTTCCCAGATTTGCGTCAGGGTTTCAAACAGTCGGTTCAGCGCCGCTTTCAGGGTTTTACGGTTTTTCTGCAACAGGAGTTTGTCGAAGGTTTCGCCGGTCAGGTATTCGAACAGCAGGGCGGCTTTGTTGCCGCTTTTATGATAGGAATAGACCTGTGGGGCGATGCCGGGAAACTTCTCGTGCCAGCTTTCGATCCCGGTTTTTTCTTCCTTGAGTTTGGCTTTGTCGCCTTCTTTGAAGACGGCGAGCATCTGGCCTTCCGACTCTTCGGCAGTCATGACACCGGAAATGGTGCAACCGGATTTGGTTTCGCCCATGGCGCGAATGGTGAGATCGTCTTCCTGCGGGTTGAGTTGCAGGGCGGTCAGGGTCGCTTCCAGCGAATGGTAGCGGTCGATCTGGATCATCTGGCCCATATTGGCGGAGATAATCCCTTCGCCGATGCGCAGCAGGGCTTCGCCCATATCACTGATGTCGCGGATAATGAAGCTGGCATGCAACAAGGCCTCGGTTTGCTGACCCTTTTTAAGCCGGATTTTGTATTTTTCAAGTTGCTGATCGCAGCGTTTGTCGATGTGGACTTTCAAACGGCAAATGTCGATGGCGAGCATGGAACCCTCGGATTCGATGGCCGGTTCAATCAGTTCCAGACCGACCTGCAAATCGTTGAGGGCGCGGAACACATTTTTTTTGCGCAGCAGCTTCAACGCGGTGCTGGACTGCTTCGCCTGGAAAATAATCGCCTGCAACTGACGGGAAAGGGATTTCAAACCGTGATTGATGTGTTCGTAACTTTGAACGGTGATGCGGATGTCTTTGTCGGTTTGCTCGCCGAGATAGGTGGCGGCACGGTTGAGCAGATTGACGTGGTAGTTGTCGATGTAATCCACGCGTTTTTGGCCGTTTTCAGCTTGTCGCAAATCGCCCGTTTCCAAAAACAGGGTGACGGAATCGAGTTGTTTTTGCACTTCGATAATCAAAAAGCGCAAAGGGTCGTAAAGTTCCGTGAGTGGTTGCATCTGGCTGTTCGGCTACTGAATTCGGGTTATTTTTTCGGTTTTTTCGGGTCGATAAACAGCGGCGACTCTTCGAAGTCGGAGCTTTGATCGGAGGACCAGCTGATTTTGATGTTCAGCGTCTGGCCTTTTTTCGATTTATCGGCTTTGATTTTGAGGTTCGCCAGTTTTTGTGGGGTCAGCATGAACTCTTCCTCTTCATCGCTGAACTCGATGGCGCCTTTTTTGAACCCCTGCGTGATGGCTTTTAAATAGCTGATGATGGCATCGTTGTCTTGCAGAGACTCGTGTTCGAAGTATTTACTTTTCTTAGCCATACCCTACCTTCTAATGCTGTTGCAACTGTTTGGGGTGGAATTGTTTGGTCATGGGAAAATCGCTGCTGAGCGCAGAGACCATGCCGTCGGCATAGAAAATTGTAACAGCTTCGCCCGGGGTTTGTAGGTTAGATTTACGGCGGCAATTGGCGTTGAGCTGGGTGTCGCACTCGAAATTCAACAGGCCTTGGCGCAGAAACAACTGTTGGCCTTCGCGGTGGCTGCGGTGTCCATTGACGATGGCGAAGATGTGGTTGCGGCGCAAAATGTCGCTGCCACGTTCGGTCAAAGGCCAGTCGTTGGCGCGGTATTTGGTGCGGAACACATTGCCGAATTCGCTGTAGTACATTTCGAAAATTCGGCCTTGATTCATTTGCTCGCGGAAGGTCTGGTTGAGCTCGTCGGCACTGTGCGCGACCAGTTTTTCGGCGAACTGGTCGTCCAGACCGGCGTGGCTGAAACAATAGCTACCGGCGAGATGAATCAAGTCCAGCGATTGGAAAAACCAAGCAAATTCGCCATCCGGTGACAGGAAGAGTTCCTTCGCTTTGGCAACGGCCTGGTAAATTTCCGGCAGGCTTAAACCGTGTTCGCCGCAGGCCTGGATGAAATCGTCCTGTTTTTTGCGAATCTGTTTCAGTTCTTTATCGATTTTGCTTTTCGGCATGGTGTGTTGCGCATAGGCCGGGAAAAAATCGAACCAGTCTTCGGATGGAAACAAACGTCGGCGAATCACCGAATCGGCCAGGCCTGGCAGTTTTTCGCCCTGACAATAATGGCGGTGGATTTCGGCAAACAAGCTGGCGGTTTTGCGTCCCATGCGGACGAAAAAGTGGGCTTGGCGCAGGTCGTCCATGAAGTCGGTCGCCAGCAAACCGGCGTAGATGCGGATGTCGTGATTGCCGGCCAGCAGCACCAGATCGCATTCGGCATGCTTAAGCTGGGCAATCAGGCGGAACAGGGCCAGGTTGCTCGGCCCTTTATCGAAGCAGTCGCCGCCGATGATGATTTGCCCGCTGCGGCCTTTGGTGGTGAGGGTGATGCGCTCGACGGTGCTGTCGAGCGTGACCAGATAACTCAGTTTCAGCGAACGTAAAAAGGCGTCGGCATCGGCGTGCAAATCACAGAAAAAATAGGTGTCTTTTGCCGGTGCCATCCAGTTTTCGGTTGGGAAAGGCGTTTGGGGGTGTGGCTGAGGTTGCCAGGCGGTTGCGGTCGCGGCGTACATAATCCATTCTCCTCAATCAATCATTGACGGGTTGGCGCGGGCGCGCTGTTTCCATTCGCCGTGGCGGTGTCGCCAGTCTTGCGAACGGGTTCGGTATTCAAAATAAAGTGGGCGGGCGTGGTGCATGGACTTTTGCGCGATGTCTTCAAACGACAGCAGGCCGAGCAAAAACGCGGCGTGTCGAAAGGAAGCCCCGTGCCCCACGACGATTTTCAAGGTCGGTTGCGTTTCGGTTTGCGCCAGTGACGCGAACGTTCGGTTGAGGTGTCCAGCAACCCGCTCTCCGGCGGACAATAAGGATTCCGCACCGTGTACCGGTAAGCGGTAATGACTGTCGGATTTCCAGTTGAGCGGGGGAGATTCGACTCTTGGGTCCTGCTCCAAAATGTGCTCGATTTCGGTAACGGACAAGTTCGCCAGGGCACCGACGGAACGTTCGTGTAGGGTTTTCTGCTCGACGATACGTCCTTGAAAACCGGCTTGGCGTTTGAGTGTTTGCTTCAAGGCGTCGGCGGTCTGCCAGGCACGTAACGAATGCGAGGTGTCGATTTCCGGGTGAAGTCTCAAGCCGTGCGCCTGGGCGTAATGATACACGTCTTCGGCGGCGCGAGCGGCCTGTTGTTGGCCTAAGGTCGTCAGAGCACCGTGTTGTAACGCGCTGGGCGTATTGGGTTTTTGATGGTATTCCCCGTGACGGAGGAACGCCAGAATGTGTGTCGCTTCGTTCATTCCGGCCAGTTTAGAGTGCTTATTTGAAAATCAAGTGATAAGCGGATGACAGTTTTGTAACAAGATTGACGGGGGCGAAAAACCAAAAAGCCCGCAGAAGCGGGCTTTGGGAGATGATGAGTACGGCTGTTTACAGCGCGAAATCGTTGAAGTCGTCTTTGCCGACGGTGGAGTCCACCTGGCCGACCAGATAGGAACTGATTTCCGATTCCTGCGGTGCGACTTGAACGTTGTCGGACACCAGCCAGTTGTTCATCCACGGAAGCGGATTGCTTTTCTGTTCGAAAATCGGATCCAGTTTCACGGCGCGAATACGCGTATTGGTGATGTACTCGACGTAGTCTTTTAAAATGCCGGCATTCAAACCGATCATGGAACCGTCTTTGAACAGATAGTCGGCCCATTCTTTTTCCTGTTCGGCGGCTTCGCGGAAAATCTGATAGACCATGTCTTCGTTTTCCTTGGCGATTTGCATCATTTCCGGGTCGTCTTTGCCTTCGCGCATCAAGTTGATGATGTGCTGGGTACCGGACAAATGCAGGGCTTCGTCACGAGCGATCAGCTTGATGACTTTGGCGTTGCCTTCCATCAAGGAGCGTTCGGCGAAGGAGAAGCTGCAAGCGAAGGAGACATAGAAACGAATCGCTTCCAACACGTTGACCGATACGATGGTCAGGAACAAGGCGGTTTTCACTTCTTTACGGAAGGCGTCGTCTTTTTCCAGATCGATTTCTTCGGCGTACATGCGGTTGGTCAGGTAAATCAAACGGTCGTAATGTTCGGTGACGCTGATGGCGCGTTTGACGATTTCATCATTGGTGACGATGTCGTCGAACACCAATGACGGATCCGAGACGATGTTACGGATAATGTGGGTGTAAGAGCGGCTGTGGATGGTTTCCGAGAAGGACCAGGTTTCAATCCAGGTTTCCAGTTCCGGAATGGACACCAACGGCAGCAGCGCCACATTCGGCGAACGGCCCTGTACCGAATCCAGCAGGGTTTGGTATTTCAGGTTGCTGATGAAAACATGTTTTTCGTGATCCGGCAGATCGGCGTATTCCCCTCGGTCGCTCGACAGGTCGATTTCCTCCGGTCGCCAGAAAAAGCTTAATTGCTTTTCAATCAGTTTTTCGAAAATCGGGTGCTTTTGCTGGTCGTAACGTGCCACGTTGACGTTTTGGCCAAAGAACATCGGTTCTTTCAACGCATTGTTGGAAGAACGGCAAAAGGTAGAATAAGTATGTTTTTCGTTACAGCTCATAAAGAAGTTTTCCTGCCAAAAATAAGCAAAAATAAAAAGGTTTTCCAGCGTGGGATTTCGATTACGCAATAGAATAAAATTGTAGCGTATTTTTTGCGATGGTGACATCATGTTTTTCGCAAAAGCGAGTCTAGCATTCTACGCGAAATTTATATGATTGCAATTAAGAATTATTATTATTTATGTTGGGTGGAATGGGTGGTCACCGTCTAGGATTGGCTTGGTCGCGTCGGCGGAAACGGCGCACAGAGGTCATCTGTTTGTCATTTTAAAGCCACACCGAGGCAACGGATTTTTTGGTAATATAAAAAATAAAACAAAAAATAAAACCGAATTTTCAGCGGGTTCCGACCGGGAACAAGTCTCGAATCCGCCTTGACCGTGTGGACTGACAAAAATGGGATTCAAAAAAGAATTGAAATGGCTGAAAGGCCGACGCATTGCCGTATGCGAACCGGATGCGCAACGTTTTGCCGATATTGAACAGTTTCTGAAACGCTACGGCATCAGTGTCGCGGCCTTCAATGACGTTGATGCGGTGGTCTCGGAAATTGAAAAGCGTCGCTATTCCACCCACCGGGTGTATTTGGCGATTCTCATCGATTTTCAATTGGCCAATCAGGTCGAGCAGGCCTGGCAGGAAACGACCCATAACAACCCGACCATTTTGAAAACGCCGGTGGTGTTGATGCGGCGGGATGACGAATTGGCCGCCGCTCTGCCGCTCATCAATAAGGGTTATTTCCGCTTTCAACTGGCGCAACCGGTGCAACCCAAAGCGATGTTGCGATTATTGAGTCGCTTGAACCGCTGGAAAAAGTGGCGAGAAGAGTTGTCGATGCCGCCCAGACCAAGCGCCGTGCTCGGTCACTGACCTTCGCCAATTCTGATATGCCTAGTCTTCGAGTTGGGCTTCCAAAATTTCCCAACGTTCGAAAGCGGCTTCCAATTCGGCCTCACACGCATTGAGGCGTTCCAGGACCGCCTCATGGCCGGTTTGTTGATAAAACGCCGGTTCGCTGATTTGCATTTGCAGTGCTTCCAACTCCGTTTCCAGTGTTTCGATGGTTTCCGGCAGGGCATCGTATTCCCGTTGGTCTTTGTAGCTCAACTTTTTCGGTTTTTTCGCTGCGGGTTTGTCGCTCGATTTGGCGGCTGGCGTTTCGGCCTTTTCGCCAGGCCTGGCGGGTTCTTGGGTGTTTGTCCGAGTGCCGGTTTTTTGAGTTGGGGCGTCGTAGTGCGCCGGGCGCTGGCGTAACCAGTCGTCGTAACCACCGACGTATTCATTGACTTGGCCTGGTGCGTCGAACACGATGGAGCTGGTGACCACGCTGTTCAAAAAGGCCCGGTCGTGGCTGACGATGAGCACGGTGCCCGGATAATCGAGCAGGAGTTCTTCCAGAAGTTCCAAGGTTTCAATGTCCAAGTCGTTGGTGGGTTCGTCCAGCACCAGCAGGTTGGACGGTTTGGCGAAGACGCGCGCCAGTAACAGACGGTTACGTTCGCCGCCGGACAGGGCTTTGACCGGTTGGCGGGCCCGTTCCGGACTGAAGAGGAAGTCGCCCAGATAGCCCATGATGTGCTTGCGTTGACCGTTGATTTCGATGTAGTCCGACTCTTCCAATACACTGTCGACCACGGCTTTGTTTTCGTCGAGCTGGTCGCGGTGTTGATCGAAATAGGCGATTTTCAGATTGGTGCCGAGTTTGATGTGACCGGATTGCGGTGACAGTTGGCCGAGCAGCAGTTTCAGCAGTGTGGACTTCCCGCAGCCGTTGGCACCGATAAAACCGACTTTGTCGCCGCGCAAAATCATGGTGGAGAAATGATCGATGACGACTTGGTCGGGCCAGGCAAAGTGAATGTCGTCCACTTCGATGACCTGTTTGCCGGAGTGATTGGCCTGGTTGTATTGCAGGTTGGCTTTGCCTTGTTGCTGACGGCGCGCCTTGTGGGCTTCGCGCAGCTTTTCCAGCGCGCGAACCCGGCCTTCGTTTCGGGTGCGGCGCGCCTTGATGCCCTGACGAATCCAGGCTTCTTCCTGCGCCAGCTTTTTATCGAATTCGGCATTGGATTTGGCTTCGGATTCCAGTTGTGCAGCTTTGCGTTGCAGGTAGGTGGCGTAATCGCATTCCCAGTTATAAAGCTGGCCGCGATCCAGCTCCACGATGCGCGTCGCCAGCGCTTGCAGGAAGGAGCGGTCATGGGTAATGAATACCAGGCTGCAAGACAGGTTTTTCAGGAAGTCTTCCAGCCATTGGATGGAGGGGATGTCCAAATGGTTGGTCGGTTCGTCCAGCAGGAGAATGTCCGGGTCTTGGATCAGGGCTTGCGCCAGCAGAACTCGGCGCTTCATGCCGCCGGACAATTCGGAAAATTCGGCTTCGGCGGGTAATGAGAGTTTGGAAATCAGTGTTTCGACTTTCTGGTTCAGGTCCCAGCCGTCCTGGTCATCAATGGCTTGTTGGGTGCGAGTCAGTTCATTCAAGGTGTTTTCGGAACTGTCGTCGGCCAATGTCGCGGTCAATTGGTGGAAGCGTTCGATTAATTGACCGATATTGCCCAGGCCTTGTGCGATGATGTGGAAGACACTGCCTTGGGTGTCGTTGGGCACTTCCTGTTGCAGCTTGGCGATTTGCACGCCGTCTTGCAGAATTCGACTGCCATCGTCGGCTTGAACGCTGCCTTCAATGACTTTGAGCAGGGTGGATTTGCCTTCGCCGTTGCGCCCGACGATACAGACCCGTTCGTTGGGCTCGATTTTAAAATCGACGCCGTCCAAGAGGGTTTGGGTGCCGTAGCTGAGTTGGGTGTCGCGTAGGAAAAGCAGTGCCATAGAACAATAACGCCTTCAAGTTTGCAGGGTGGGTGAATGAGGACTCAAATAGGGGAGCATTTTAATCCAGTGGCGACGATTTCGCATCCATCTCTGTGTCTTTTTGTGTCGCTTCGGTGATGTCTTCGATATAGGAACACAGCACTCGGTCGTCGTTTTCCAGCGTGGTGACAAAACTGGTGATGCGTAATGTCAGCAGACGGCCGTCTTTATGAAACGCGCGTCGCTCGACGGTTTCCAGGTTCGGTGTGGCGTTGCGGATATGGCGCTCAATGGCTTCGATGCTGGCTTGACGGTCGTCCGGGTGGAAGAAGCGAGTGTAGACCTGGCCGGTGAGTTCCTGGCTCTGGTAGCCGCAAAGTTCCACCATTTTAGGGTTGATTTCCACTTTGTTGGAATTGAGATTGAACAGAGACAGCGGTATTGGCGCGGTAGCGAAAGCACGTTGGTAAAGGGTTTCCGGGTGAAACTCGATGTCGGCCAGCGCCTGAAGTTGTTTCGGCAGCTTTTGCACCGCCGACAGGTCGGTATGGGTGCCGATGATTTTATACGGATGGCCGTTGGCGTCGCGCTCGGCTTTGCCTCTGGCCAGAATCCAGACTTGATGACCTTGTTTGTGGCGCATGGGGAAAACGGCTTCATACCATTCGGTTTTGCCGGACAGATGTTTTTCCAGATTTTTGTAGGCCGCGGTGACGTATTTGGGCGGCACGCGTTTTTCCCATTCGGCCATTTTGTCTTCGATTTCATAGGGTTCGTAGCCGAGTTGTTTTTTCCAGGTCGGCGAATAGAACACCGTGTTGGTGCCGAATAGAAATTCGAAAAAACCGACATTGAGCGAGTCCAACACCAAGTTGAACTGGTGTTTGTTTTCGCGGTTTTGCTGGTCTTCCAGATAACGCTTGGTGATGTCCTCCCAACTGAGTACCAGTTGTTGGCCGTCACTGTCGTCGATCAGGACGAGTTCGCGCACCCATTTGATTTCACCGTTCTGGTTGAGGATGCGAAACGGCAAGCGTTCGAAACTCGGGGTTTCCGGCTGGGCGGCGTAAGCTTTCAACTCAAGTTGGTAGCGCTCACGGTCGTCCGGGTGAACCCAGTCGAGCAGGTGCATGGCGCTGTCGTCATCGGGTAAACGAATCAGTTTGCGTAACGCCACGGAGTGATAGTTCACTCGATAAGGCGGCGTCAGTTCGCACACCATACAGGCGATGCGGTGCTGGTTGAACAGGGTTTCAAACTGTTCGGAGTAGGCGCTGAGACTGGGAGCGGTCATGGTGTTCTCCTCGGGTTAACGTGGTTTTACCGATAGAATCAGATTGTTGCTGGAGTGGATTTCGCGCATGGTGATTTCACAGTCGGTCATGTCTTCCCAAAAGCGGATGACCCTGAGGGTCTTTTCCGGCGTGCCTTTCCACAAATTGAATAACAATAATCCGCCAGGCCTGGTCAGTTTTTGCAGAGCGAGCAGGAAGATTTCGTCGGTGAATTCGGGCGGCATGCTGTCGCCGTCGTAAAGGTCGATGACGATGATGTCGTAGCGCTCGGTTTCCTGCAGGACGAACATGTAGGCGTCGGCTTCTCGCGTGTCGATGTGTGGCGTTTCCGGCAGATGGAAATACCGGTAAGCGATGTCGATGACCGCCGGACGTAGTTCCACCACGGTTTGCTGGCATTTCGGAAAAATATGGTGCATTTGAGCGGGCAGGCTGCCGCCACCAAGCCCCAGCGTTAACAGGCGGTTGATGGCGGCCGGATGCTCCAGAATAGCTTCCATCAACGCTTCTTGGTATTCGAACGCCAGCGTCATGGGGGCGTTGAAATACAGGCGACTTTGCTCGACGCGGGTGCCGAAATACAGGCTGCGTGCCACTTGAGTGTCGACGACTTCAATCAGGCCGAAGCCGTCCCGGACACTGTGGATGATTTGTCCTTTAGGCGTGTTTTTACGGCGGAACTTGGATGCTATTGAAGCCACCATAAACGCGCTCTCAGCCCATAAGGCGTGGTGTAGCCGACTTCGACAAAAGAAACGTTGCCGTCCGGGCCGATAATAAAGGTGGCGGGGACGGCGCGGGCGCCGAAGGCTTTCATCAGTTGGCCGTCGAAATCGTTGACGATTTGGTTGGGGTTCATGCCGTGCTCTTCGGCAAAGGCAAGCAGGCCTTCGTCGTCCATGGACTGGGTGGCGATATTGATCACCGGGTAGTCTTTGGAGAGGCGTTCGACACTGTCGCGTTCCAGTTGGCAAATCGGGCACCAAGTGGCCCAGAAGTGGACCATGACGGGCTGGCCGCGATAATCGGCGAGTCGAATCGGCTGGTCGGTGATGGATTCGGTTTCGAAAGCCGGGGCCGGCCCTTTGACGACGTCACCTTGCATGAACGGACGTAAGGCGAGATAGACGATGATGAGTGCCAGCATGAATAAGAGATTTTTCACCCATTTGCGCTGTAAGAAAGCGCGGGTGGCTTGTAATCGGTTTTCCGGGACCGGTGGTTTCGACATTTTCATGGTTGTTGCAAACTTTTCGTCATCGATTTTGAGTAAAATTATTGCCAGCCATATTAGCGTAATTCAGGCGCAAAACAAAGGATAAACACGGAAAACATGAAAGCGGATTTTTGGCATCGAAAATGGGCGCGAGACGAAATCGGTTTCCATCAACCGGGGGTGAATGCCTTGCTGAAAACTTACTGGCCGATGCTGGGAGTCGCCCAAGGCGCGGCTGTGCTGGTGCCTTTATGCGGTAAGTCACAGGATATGGTGTGGCTGCATGCGACCGGACATCCGGTTTTAGGTGTGGAGCTGAGCGAAAAAGCGCTGGCGGATTTTCTGACGGAAAACGATTTGAACGGCCGGCCGGCTCAGCATGACCGTTTTTGCGGTTACGAGCTGGAGGACATGACGTTATTCTGTGGGGATTTTTTCCATTTGTCCGCCGATGACTGTGAAGGGGTTCAAGCCGTCTATGACCGGGCGGCGTTGGTGGCCTTGCCGTCGGAAATGCGCCGTCGGTATGCCGAACATATGACAGCAATCCTGGGAGCCACGGTTCCGATGTTGTTGATCGGTTTGGAGTACGACCAGACGTTGAAAGCCGGGCCGCCGTTTTCGGTGCCGGAGAGTGAAATCCGTGATTTGTTTGTCGATCGCTACCAAATTGAGGTGCTACACTCGGAAACCTTTGAACGCAAAAGCGTGTCCACTACGGAAACCGTGTATCGGTTGACGCCGCTCAATCCGGCATGATTTGGTTGAAGTTCTCGAAGTAAGGAAAGGCTTTCGGGTCGATTTTGTCCATTTTCGGACTGACGTGAACCGCGGCCAGTTGATAGGCGATGCCGAAGGCTTGGGCGGATTCCAGCGCGTGGAGGTTGTCGTCCACCAGTAAGGTGTGTTTCGGGTCGAAATGCACCTTATTCTGAATCGCCGACCAAAGGGCGCCATCTTCTTTCGGCATACCGAAGTCGTGGGCGGAAATCATCTCATCGAAGTAGTCGCCGATTTCGGTCATTTCCAGTTTGATGGCGAGGCTATCGCGGTGAGCGTTGGTGACCATGATGACGTGCTTGCCCAGCGCTTGCAGGCGTTGCAGGAAGGTGATGACTTCCGGGTGCGCCTGAATCATGTGTTTGAGTTCGTGTTTGAGCGCGGCAATGGGCAAGTCGAGCTGTTCGGTCCAGTAATCGAGGCAATACCAGTTCAGGGTGCCTTGCTGGGAGTGGATTTTCTCGCGGATGATGCGTTGGGCTTCGTCTTCGGTAATTTGATTCCGCTCGGCGTACATTTGTGGAACGTAGGTCATCCAGAAGTGCCAGTCGAAGTGTAAATCGAGCAGTGTCCCGTCCATATCAAGCAAAACCGTCTCGATGTCATTCCATGGGATGGCGGGGCCTTGAGCGGTGGTTTTAATTCGCATTTTAACTCCTATTCTCGTATGATGCTCGCTATGGAAACGAAAAAATCGCCCGTTATTCTAACGAAAAAAAAACTCGCTAACACGCGGATTTTCACCGTGGAAGGATTGGATATCCTCTATGGGAATGACACTCAGGTGCAATTCGAGCGCCTAGTCAGTTCGGTGCACGGCGCGGTTCTGATTGTACCGGTTTTGGACGACGCCTTGGTGCTGATTCGCGAGTACGCGGCCGGTGTGGAACGGTATGAGCTCGGTTTCCCGAAAGGCAAAATCGATCCGGGCGAAGATTGGCGACAGGCGGCGGTGCGCGAAAGTCAGGAAGAAATCGGCTTTTTTCCCGAGCAGGTTTCCTTATTGGATTCGCTCAGCCTGGCCGCCGGTTATATGACCCATCAAACGCATGTGGTGTTGGCGGAAGGGCTGCGTCCGCAGCAAGCGGAAGGTGATGAACCGGAGCCGCTGGAAGTGGTGCATTGGCCGTTGACCGACTGGAAAGCTTTACTGGAACATCCGGAGTTTTCCGAAGGGCGGGCTTATGCGGCTTTGATGTTGGTGTTACGTCACCTCAACCGGATTTGAACCCAGTACGCAGGTTGCGAGCGATTTTGCGTGTCCGATGGCTTGTCTTTAAAGATTCTTGAGCAAGTTCCCCTGAACACAAAAAAACCGCCAGGCCTGGCGGTTTTTCATTTAGAACGTTTAAACGACTCGCGGATTAAGCTTTTTGCATAAACGCGTCGATGCGATCCAGAGCATTCACCAAGTTGTCCATGCTGGTGGCGAAGGAGATACGCAAGTAGCCTTCGGCACCGAAGCCGGACCCCGGCACGGCGGCGACGTCGACCTCTTCCAGAATCGCAGTGGCGAAATCGGCATCCGTCTCAACCCCTTTCTGTTTCATGGCATCGCGGACGTCCATAAAGGCATAGAAAGCGCCGGCGGCCGGAATGCACTTGAAACCGGGAATTTGATTGATACGTTCCACCACGAAATCGTGGCGTTTTTTGAATTCCACCAACATGGTTTGAATGCAACCTTGGTCGCCGTTCAGGGCTTCCACCGATGCGGCCTGGGAAATCGAGCACGGGTTGGACGTGCTTTGTGATTGCACTTTTCGCATGGCTGCGATGATGTCTTTCGGGCCGCCGGCGTAACCGATGCGCCAGCCGGTCATCGAATAGGCTTTGGAGACGCCGTTCATGACCACGGTGCGGTCGGTCAGTTCCGGGCAAACTTCCAGGATGTTGGTGAACGGTGTGTCGGTGAGCAAAATGTGTTCATACATGTCGTCCGACGCAATCAGTATGTCCGGGTGCTTTGTGAGCACTTCGCCGAGGGCTTTCAGTTCTTCCGGCGTGTAGACGGCTCCGGTCGGATTGGACGGGCTGTTGATGACCACCAGTTTGGTTTTTGGGGTAATCGCCGCTTCCAATTGTTGTGCGGTGATTTTGAAGCCTTGCTCGATGCCGGCTTCAATAATGATCGGTTCGCTACCGGCCAGCAAGGCCATGTCCGGGTAAGACACCCAGTAAGGCGCAGGAATAATCACTTCGTCGCCGTCGTCCAAAACGCCTTGGCACAGATTGTAAAAACTCTGTTTCCCGCCAGACGATACCAGAATCTGGTCGGCCGCAAAGTTAAGATGATTGTCACGCTTGAATTTGGCGATGATGGCGTCTTTCAGTTCCGGTGTGCCGTCCACGGCAGTGTAACGGGTTTGCCCGTTTTCAATGGCGTGAATGCCGGCCGCTTTGATGTGGTCGGGGGTGTCGAAATCCGGCTCGCCGGCGCCCAAGCTGATGATGTCCTTCCCGGCGCGTTTCAGCTCGGCGGCTTTGGCGGTAATGACCAAGGTCAGGGAGGGTTTGACTCGATTAACACGATTGGACAGTCGGGACATAAATTTTCATCTCATTCAAGTTGGTGGACGGTGCCATACGAACCGGAAGCAGAACGGATTCGACATTGTTGGGCGATTCTTTTTCAGATTCCCAAGATTCCAATGGGTTTCGGTTTTGTTCTGCTTGGCACTCAGGTAAAATGTTACGGTCATTTTACAACCAATTCGGCCTTTTTTTAAGTGAAAAATTCAGTGTTTAGGGCGGTTTTGGCGTAAATTTTCTTTAATCGGTAATTGAATCGGATTGGCCGACAGTAAACTGACAACAAATTATTTTTTAACGAACCCGACGCGGAGTCTCGACGAGCCCATGGCCAAAGCATTTGAAATTGTTTCTTCCTACCAGCCGGCCGGTGACCAACCGACTGCCATCGCACAATTGGTGGAGGGATTGGAAGATGGTGAAGCCTTTCAAACCCTGCTGGGGGTGACCGGTTCCGGGAAGACGTTCACCATGGCGAATGTCATTGCACAGGTTCAGCGGCCAACCATTATTCTGGCGCACAATAAAACCTTGGCGGCGCAGTTGTATGGCGAGATGAAAAGTTTCTTCCCGCACAATGCGGTGGAATATTTCGTTTCCTACTACGATTATTATCAACCGGAAGCCTATGTGCCGGCTTCCGATACTTACATCGCCAAAGACTCCTCGGTGAACGAACAGATTGAGCAGTTGCGGTTGTCCGCCACCAAGGCATTGATGGAACGCAATGACGTGGTGCTGATCGCGACCGTCTCGGCGATTTACGGCTTGGGTGATCCGGACCTGTATTTGAAGATGATTTTGCAGTTACGTTTAGGCGATGTCATCTCGCAGCGCGATATTCTGGAACGCTTGACGAGCATGCAGTACACCCGTAACGACGTCGAGCTGTGGCGGGGCTGTTTCCGGGTACGGGGCGATGTCATCGATGTCTTTCCGGCCGAGGCGGAAGAGTATGCCATTCGCATCGAATTGTTCGATGACGAAGTCGATTCGCTGGCCTGGTTTGACCCGTTGACCGGCGAAGTCTTGAGTCGTCCGACCCGCATCACCGTTTATCCGAAATCCCATTACGTGACGCCGCGGGAACGGGTGTTGGAAACCATTGACAAAATCAAGGATGAGCTGGTGGTGCGTCTGCAGGAATTGCGGGACGCCAACAAACTCGTCGAAGCCCAGCGTTTGGAAGAACGCACGCGCTTGGACATCGAAATGATGATGGAGCTGGGGTATTGTTCCGGCATCGAAAACTATTCGCGCTATCTATCCGGTCGGGGCCCGGGCGAACCGCCGCCGACTTTGCTGGATTACCTGCCGAAAAACGCCCTGATGTTCATCGACGAAAGCCACGTCACCATTCCGCAAATCGGCGGGATGTATAAAGGGGACCGTTCCCGTAAAGAGAATCTGGTCAACTTCGGTTTCCGTCTGCCGTCGGCGTTGGATAACCGGCCGATGCGGTTCGACGAATTCGAACGCATCATGCCTCAGACCATTTTCGTCTCCGCCACCCCGGCAAAGTATGAGGAAGAACATCAGTCCAAAATCGTCGAACAGGTGGTGCGGCCGACCGGTTTGCTGGACCCGGTTCTGGAAGTGCGCCCGGCGCTTACCCAGGTGGACGATTTGTTGGGCGAAATTGGGTTGCGGGTGGACAAGGAGGAGCGGGTATTGGTGACCACCTTGACCAAACGCATGGCGGAAAACCTTACTGAATACTTGGAAGAACACAATGTCCGGGTGCGGTACCTGCATTCGGATATCGACACGGTGGAACGAATTGAAATCATCCGCGATTTGCGGCTGGGCGAATTCGATGTGTTGGTCGGCATCAACCTGTTGCGGGAAGGGCTGGATATTCCAGAGGTGTCTTTGGTCGCAATTCTCGATGCCGATAAAGAAGGGTTCTTGCGTTCCGAACGATCTCTGATTCAGACCATTGGCCGTGCGGCGCGAAACGTGGCCGGTAAGGCGATTTTGTATGGCGATAAAATCACCGATTCGATGCAGCGGGCCATTGACGAATCCGAACGCCGCCGCGCCAAACAGATCGAGTTCAATGAAATGCACGGCATCACCCCGCAAAAATTGAACAAAAAAGTCGCGGATATTTTGGAAGATTCACCGTACGCACCGCGTGCCGGTGCTTCCGCGGCGAAACTGAAAGCGGCCGAGTCGGAGGGCGGTTATGATACGTCGAAAGCCAAGGCCATGACGCCGGCGGAATTGGCGTCGGCCATCAAGCGGTTGGAAAAACAGATGTACAAAGCGGCCAAGGATTTGGATTTCGAGCAGGCCGCCAAGTTGCGTGATGAAATCAAAGGCTTGAAAACTTCTATGGTTGGCGTGGGCGATTTACGTTAGAATACCTTAGTTTTTTAAAGAAATCTGACGGTTATACGTGCCCCGGTTCGCAAAAAAGGATTTATGAAACACGATAGCACCCATCTTCGAAAACGCCCCGGCGCCCTGTTGACGACTCTTTTGTGGACTTGGGGGATAATCGCTCCCTTGACGATGCTTGCCGAGACGGCGACAGCGGATGAGCAAGCGTATCAAGCGCGTTTCGAACAGGCGATTCAGGCGTCTCAGTCCGGTGATATGGACGGCGCGATTCAACTGTTGCAAGGCCTGTTGAAAGATTACCCGCAGGATTTGGCGGCGAGTAATAACCTGGCGGCGGCCTACATCAAGCAACACGAGTACGACAAGGCGCAACAGGTTCTGGAGTCGGCATTGAACGCCGACCCGAAAATCGCCGCCTTGCGCAAGAACCTGAACCAGATTTACGCTTACCAGGCGCAGCAGGCGTATCAATCCGTGTTTAAAAAATCGGAAGTGGATTTGCCGCAAGGGCAATGGATTCTGTCGGCCGGCACCGAGTTGAAAACACCGGAGCAGGCGCAATTGGCGTTGGTGGAAAACAATATGAAACGGGTCGCGAACCGCGTCGAAAGCTGGCGTCAGGCCTGGGTGGAACAGGAAGTGTCCCGTTATCTTGATTATTACAGCCCGGATTACACCTCGGACAATTACAATAATCACCAGGCCTGGGCGAAAAGCCGGGATCGCAGTTTGACGCGTCCGAGCTACATCCGTATCCAGTTGGACGATGTTCAGGTAGTGCCGTTGACGCCGCAAACCATTCAAGTGACTTTCTGGCAAGCCTATGAATCCAATACGTTTAAGGATCGCGTACGCAAGAAACTGGTATGGCAGAACCAGGACGACCAATGGAAAATCGTACAGGAAAACGTGCTTTATGACTGAGTGCAAACGACCGGAACCTTTTCGGAAACCTCGCCCAATCTGGGGGGCGATGCTGTTATGCCTGAGCGCGATGGCGACGTCCGTTTCCGCGGAAGACGGCGCTTTGCAGGCCGAGCATTCCTTATTGTCCGGTTTGGGCGCGGTGAAAACGGCTTCATTCGATCAAGCCGTTTCCCAGGCGCAGACGCTCGCCAAAGATATGCCGGAATACAAACTGGCCCAACTGGTCAAAGCCGAACTCTATGCGATTCGCGCCGGTAAGGCCGATTGGATTCAGCAACAACGGCAACGCAATCAGCGCGAGGCGGAGTCCTTATTGTCCGAAGCCAAGGTGCGTTGGCAGCAACAGGAAAACGACGGTGTCAATCAAGATGCTACGTGGGATGCGCTTTTGGCGCAGTATGTTCTGAAAACCAGTGACGAACCCTATTTGGTGATTGTCGATTCCGAAGCACACCGCCTATTCCTATATCGTAAAAACGAAAACGGTTACCAGGAAGTGGTCAATTATTACGTCTCGTTGGGTGAAAAAGGCACCGGCAAGCAAGTGCGCGGCGACCTGAAAACCCCAATCGGTATCTACAAAATCGAAAAAGAACTACCGGATTCCAAATTGCCTGAATTGTATGGTGTGGCGGCTTTGACCTTGAATTACCCGAACAGTTGGGATAAGCAAAAAGGTCGAACCGGTTCCGGAATCTGGTTGCACGGCACGCCACGCAATACCTTTAGTCGAGCGCCGTTGGCCAGCCGTGGTTGTGTGGTGCTGAACAATCCGGCGATGGAATCTTTGGTGTTCAAATACCGCTTGCTGCCGTCGACGCCGGTCATCATTGCGCAGAACATCCAGCGTAATTTCATTGAACGGAATGATGAAGACAAACAGCAGGTACTTTCGCAAATCAATCAATGGCTACGCAGCCAGAATGATTATCGTGTGGATTGGGGTCACGTCAGTGTGTACGCTTATCCCGGGGAAGAAGGGGTTTATTACGTGAGCTTCCCAATCGACGAAGGGCGTAAACTGGTGGAGCAGTATTGGCAACGTCAAAACGAAGGGCGTTGGCAGTTGGTGTTTGAAACCGAGCAGGAATCCAAAAACGCGCCGAGCGTGTCACAAAACCTGGCGTTATCCGGCAACCCTTAATCTATCCTTATTTCAAGGCGTCACGATTCGTGTGGCTCTTTACAGATCCCACTCTTTTTGTTCGATTTTTTCGGTCACCCAGGTTTCCAGGTCATTCAGCATGTGGTTGATTTCGGTTTGGTTCGGCATGCGGCCGGCCGATTTCAACTCCAGTGTCAAAACCGGAATATTGAGGTGTTCGCCGGCATAACGACCGAGTGATCCCGGGTAGGTGCCTAGGGCACGGTGCTTGAGGTGGCCGATTTTATTGGGTTGGGCATGTTCGGGACCATCGTAATCCAGCAGGCCGTAAGGTGCGTGAATCGAAATGATGGCGGTGGGTTTGAAGCGTTCAACCAATTGCACCATCCATTGCGTTTCCGGTTCACTGGCCGCGGTCGGACCAGGGTAACGACGCTTGTTCATGCGATAGTGGTTTTTCCAGGTGCGTATGGCCAGCTCGTCCCAGTCGGGTGACGGAAAGTTACGATTCAAGTCGACGCCGTCGGCATTCTGTCGGGTCGCCGGGCTTTGAAAAAGCCCATCCGGGTTGGCCAGCGGTAAAAACAGCCAATGGTATTGGGTTTGGCTCTCAGGGCTCAATAAGGTTTGAAGCCATAGGTAGCTGATACTGATGGCGGAGTATTCATCGCCGTGAATTCCGCTGATAAACAGGATGCGCCCTTTCGGTGGCTGATTATTGGCCGGTAGCACTTCCTTGTAGGTCAGGGGACGATGTTCGATGCTTTTATGTTCGATACTTTGATTCAAGTTCAGCGTCAGGCACCCTTGGTAGTCCACGGTGCGCAGTTTATCGGCAAAGTCCTGACAGAATTCGGTGATAGCGGGTGGGTTGCTCGGAGCGGGCGATGATACGACGGACGCCGACGCCGTTTGGCTCATGCTCATGAGGCCGCCGAGCAGGGCAAGGCGGAGAGCGGATGGCAGACGGGCTAAGCGTCGACCCGGTTTGACAAGCTGAGCGGTGCGTTTCATAAAAGCGTTTTTCGCCATTTTTGATGTTTTTCTTAGGAGGCTTATTTTAGCCCAAGGCTATGTCGGGGCGTTAAATTTTATGCACTACCGGCTCAAAGCCTTTGGCTTTATAGGTTTTCCAGCGCTCACGCCCCATTTGAATCAGCCGTTCGGACTGATCCAGTACCTCAATGGTCCGGCGGTATTGTTCGAAGGTTTCCGGAAAAACGGGGTGGATGTTGAGTAAGACGTCCTGACAGGGTTGGGCGATGTTCTCCGACCATAGGCGAATCGGCGCGGCAAGTTCGTTGACTTCTTCTCCGAGGACATGCGGGATGAACGCTTGTGGTTGGTATTGCCAAAGCTGCGTGTCGAAGCGTGTTCGAGCTTGCTCTTCGTCGAAACGAATGTCGCACAAGCGGTTTTCACGGTGAATTTTATTGACCAGTTTGGCGATGAAGGCTTCGCGTTCCGCATCGCCGTCACTGCTCAAAACATAGAACACCACATCTTGTTCACCCGACATGATGCAACTCCGTTTACTGGCCGGCCTGAGCCATTAGAAAATCGACCACGGCCGGTACCGGGCGACCGGTGGCACCTTTGTTTTTGCCACTGACCCAAGCTGTGCCGGCAATGTCCAGATGCGCCCACTCCACATCCCTAGTATAACGTGCCAGGAATTGAGCGGCAGTGATGGTGCCGGCCGGGCGACCGCCGATGTTGGCCATGTCGGCGAAATTGGATTGCAGTTGCTCGTCGTATTCTTCGCTCAACGGCATTTGCCAGAAGCGGTCGTAGGTTTTCAAGCCGGAGGCCAGAAGGGCATCCACTAACGGTTGGTTGTTCCCCAGCACGGCGGACATTTGGTGGCCCAGTGCGATGATGCAGGCACCGGTCAAGGTTGCCATGTCGATGATTTTTTTCGGTTGATAGGTTTGCTGTGCATAGGTCAACGCATCACACAGGATCAAACGCCCTTCGGCATCGGTGTTGAGAATTTCGATGGTTTGACCGGAAAGCGATTTCACCACGTCGCCTGGCTTGGTGGCGTTGCCGGCCGGCATGTTTTCGGTGGATGGAATCACGCCGACGACGTTTACCTTAGGTTTCAAACGCCCCAAGGCTTCGAAAACGCCCAATACGGTGGCGGCACCGCCCATATCGTATTTCATTTCATCCATGGATTCGCCGGGTTTCAAGGAGATCCCGCCGGTGTCGAAAGTCACGCCTTTACCGACCAAGGCAATCGGGGCTTCGTCTCCGGCTCCCCGGTAGGACAGGCAAATCATTTTTGGCGGCGTATGCGCGCCTTGTGCCACCGCCATGAAAGCGCCCATGCCCATTTGAGTCATTTCGGCTTCGTCGAGGATATTGACGTCAAAGCCGTGCATTTCGCCCAGTTTCTGAGCGGTTTCCGCCAAATAGGTTGGGGTACAGAAGTTACTTGGCATGTTCGCCAGATCCTGGGTCAACGCCATGCCCAGAGCGGATGCTTGGGCTTGTTCCAGTTGCGACACATTTTCTGCGGACGCTTCAACCGGGAAGGTCATGCCGTTTAATTTCGGCGTCTTCGGGGTTTTCTTGTTGCGGCTTTCGTGTTCGTAATCGTATAGGCTGCGTTGGAAAGCCAAGGCATTTTGATAAACCGACCAGGCCTGGTCGGTTTCGGCCGGTTGTACGTCAATCAAGGAATTCAGCACTTCTTCCGCGCCGGAGTTGTCCAAGGCTTTGGCCGCGGCGTTCAAGCTTTCCAGATACGCTTTGACGGTCAGTTTGCCGATGTCGCCGAAGCCGACCAGCAGGACACGACGGCATGGTACGCCCGCCGGCTGAAACACCATTTGGGTTTGCCCCGGTTTGGCCAGAAAATCCCCTTGTTCAAACAGGCTTTCGGTCAAGGTCGCCAATTGGGTGTCGGTGCCCAAATCGGTGGTTTGCCCTTTGTCGAACACCGGTAAAACCAAGGTGTCGAAAGCGTTCAGGTCGGCGTTTGAAGAGAGACTAAACTGGATTTGTTTCATGTCGCGGAATTCCTTCTTGTATAATCTTGAAAACAAATGAACCTTTCGTCTGGTGGCTGAATGTCAGCGAGCCAGATGCGCGTGTTTTCAATCGGTTGGATGGCGGTGTCGCCGTCTCGAAAATATCTCATTATTCTAACGCTTTGGTGGCTGTTTTTGCGAATTCTTGATAAATATCTCTACAAAGAATTGTTTGCGACCTTTTTTGCCGTTCTGTCGGTACTGTTGTTGATCACCTTTGGTACCGAGGCCACCAAACTGCTGGCCGTGGCCGTCGAAGGCACCATTCCGTCTTCCATTATCTTCAAAGTGTTGCTGTATAAAATTCCACCGGCTTTGGAAGTGATTCTGCCGTTGGTCGCGCTGTTGAGTGTCATGCTGGCGGTGGGGCGCTTGTATCAGGATCAGGAAATGGTGGTGCTGCAAAGTTGCGGTATTCCGACGCGCTATTTTCAGAAACGGGTGTTTTGGTTTTTGTTGCCGTTAGCCTTGCTGACCGCCTGGATTACCTTGTGGGTGACGCCTTGGAGTTATCAGCAGGAACGGCATCTGGTGGCGGAGGCGCAAGTGACCTCGCCGTTGGCGGCCTTGGTGCCGGGAAAATTCAACCCCTTGCCGAACGGTGAAGGGGTGTTTTACACCCGCACCATCGATGACGACGGTGACCTGTTGTCGGTCTGGTTACGATTGAAAACCGATGAGCAGGATGTGTTGATGACGGCACCGCAAGGCCGCTTCGAGTGGATTGACGGCAAGTTGGCTTTGGTGTTGTTGAACGGCCACAGTTATGAAGGGCTGGACAAAGGCGATGCCTTCACCGCCCGCGAATTCCGCCGGTTTGAAGGGTTTTTGCCGGAAATACAAGTGACCCCGCCAAGCCAGAAAAAATTTGAAATCGCCAGTATGCAGTTGTGGCAGTCGGATAACTTGGATTATCAGGCCTTGTTTCAATGGCGCCTGGTCACGCCCTTCAGTATTCTTGTCTTGGGGTTGCTGGGGTTGAAGATGAGTCGTTCCGGCCCGCGGGAAGGCCGGTTCGGTAAAGTGTTTTTCGCGTTGGTGCTGTATGTCGTTTACAACCAATTGTTGGTGACCTTCAAAGAAGCCATCGCCAACGAATCGTTGCCGACAACTATCGGGCTGTGGCCGGTGCCGGTGTTGTTTTTGGCCTATGCGTTGTATCAAGGCTCGCTGAAGCCGAGTTGGTTCGAGTGGCCGGATGTCGGTCGCTGGTTTAAGAAGCCCGCGGAGTCGAAATCATGAATATCAAGATGAACTTGATTGAACGTTACCTTGGCCGGGTTCTGGTCGGACATACCTTGTTGGTGCTGATGGTTTTGTTGGTGATTTTGGGCTTTTCGGAGTTCATGATTCAGGTTGGCAAACTGACCGATGAATACACGTTTGAAAAAGGTGCGTTGTACACGGTGTTGAAGTTGCCGGTGTACGGTTATGAGATTTTCCCGGTGGCGTTATTGATCGGTACCCTGATTGGGTTGGGCGGCCTGGCGAACCATGCTGAATTGACGATTTTGCGCGTCACCGGCTGGTCCATCGGGCGCATTTTCTGGGGCGTGATGAAGTCGGCGTTCATTCTGTGGATTTGCGCGGCCGTTATCGGGGAATGGGTGGCGCCGGCCAGTGAAAGTTACGCCAAGAAGATGCGCGGCGAAGCGCTCCATAAAAGCTTTTCCATCGGGGCGTCCGACGACTTCTGGATGCGGGAAGGGGAGCGCTATATTCATGTCGGACAAGTCATTTCCGACACTCAGTTCTACGATGTGCGTATTTACGATATGCAAGACGGTGAATTGAAGCAGACGATGTTTGCCAAAACCGCGCGTTTTGAAAAAGGTGAATGGCATTTGTTCAGTGTGGAGGGCAAACGCCTGGACTGGAAGATGGCGCTGTCCCGATTAGCGGACCGCCCGGAATGGAAACGTTTGGATTACATCGCTTTTAAGGATGTGTCGCTCCCGGTTTCCTTGCCGGTCACGCCGACGCTGTTGCAGACATTGCATGTTGAAACCCGTTATATGGGCATTTGGGATTTGTACCAATACATTGGTTTTTTGGAGGCCAATGCTTTGGATGCTGAACCTTATAAGCTGGCGTTTTGGCGCAAGGTGGCGATGCCGTTTGTGATTCTGGGGATGATCGCGTTGGTGTTCCCGTTGATTTTTGGGTCGCAACGTCAGGTGAGCATCGGGCAACGGGTGTTTGTCGGCATTATGATCGGCATGAGTTTTCATCTGTTGAATCAGATTTTCGGCAACCTCAGTGTCGTCTATCAGCTCCCGGCCATTATCGGAGCGTTTTTACCGTCCATTGTGCTGGTGTTGAGTGCGCTTTTCTTATTGCGGCGTTTGCATTAAGCCTTGTTTATCACCGCCCGGCCGGTGGTTGTTTTATCTTTTGACCTGATCTTTAACTCAGGGTTCCGCTTAATAATTCAGTTCGATTTGAACCTGTTTGAAGACAGTGTCGACCGTGATGGCATCCATGCAGACCGGTTCGGTGCAAGGGGTTTTCCGGTGGTTGGCGGCGCTCACGCAGGGTGAGCAGGCCAGTCCGGCGAAAATCGGCGTGCTGTTGCCCAGAGAACCGTACAGCTTCGGCGTTTCCGGACCGAACAGAACAAAGGTTTTGAGTGGGGTAATGGCCGAAAAATGCCCAGGCCCGGAATCGTTGGTGACCATCAGTCGGGCGATGCTATACAAAATCGGCATTTGCAGCAGCTTCAATTGCCCTGCGAAGTTGATGCAACGTTCGTGATCGACTTGTTCCAGAAGTTGTTGCGCTTCTTCGCGCTCGTTGGGCGCGCCGGTAATCAATACCAGCGCATTCGGATACTGGGTTAATACTTGTTGCATCAATGCGATGAAGTTGGCTTTCGGCCAACGGCGCTGCGGTAATAAGTCGCTGGCATTCGGGTTGATGAGCACCAGTTCGTGTGCGTCGCGGTCGTAATCGGCATAACAGTCGGCGACCTTTTGGTGCACGAATTCCTTTTCATCATCGCTGAAGGTGACTTGATCCAAGCGAATGTGGTCGTCGCTGATCAGTACCTTGGCATAAGGCACTTCCGGTTTCGGCGCTTCCAAGGCATGAATGAGTGCCATGAAATTTTTGGCGATGTGGATGTGCGGGTTGTAGCTGACTTTATGGGTCAGCATTTCACCGCGATAGAGCCCTTCGCCGTGGAAATTATGGTAACCGATGCGGTTGTTGGCGCCGCTGAAACCGGTCAGCAACGCCGATACTCGCGAAAAGAGTTCCAGGTCAATGGCGGTGTCGATACGGTTTTTTCGGCACCAGAACAGGTAACGCACCGCATCGCGCATCAGCGTGAACAAATTGTCTTCGCAGAGGGTGAAGATGTTTTCCTGCGGGATGGTCTTCAACAGATCCAGGCTGGGCTTGTTTTTACTGAAAATCACGAAAAACAGATTGGCGTCAAAGACTTTTTGGGCGCGTTTCATGGCCGGGTCGGCAATGATGGTGCTGCCCATTTCCGAGAGTTCCACAAAGAGGATGTTTTTCGGCGTGGCGGGCTTTTTGCCTTTTAGCCAGTATAGGGTTTTCAACACATAGGTGCTGACGAAGGTCAGCGGAACCCCTAAGTGGTGATCGATTTTTCGCATTAAATCTACATTCATGGCGTTATTGTAAGTCTTTTTATCTTGTTTCGGGAAATTGCTTAAAGGTATTTGTGCTGACTGGTCAGGTAGAAGTAGAGGCCTGGCAGTGCGCTGAGAATCAGAATCAAGCCATAAAGCAGCGACATCGCCAACACCAGGTTTTCATCAATCCCAATCATCATGAATAACGCCACCAGCGCGCCTTCGCGTACACCCCAGCCCGCGAAGGAAATCGGCAATAAGGTCAGCAGAATCGCAGGCGGAATAATCACTAAGTAAGCCACCAGCGGTTCGTTGATGCCCACACTGTGGCCAATGCCGAAAATCGCGACCATCGACAGAAGGTGAATCACAATCGACAAGCCGAGCTGCTGGCTGATGCGTTTCGGGGTTTTATAGATGAAGCGGAAGCGCTCGGATAATTCATAGAACAGGCGGGTAAGCCGGTAGCGTTTGAAAATGTCGAATTTATGAATCGCCATCAGCACGAAGAGACCGAACAAGGAGGCGACCAAAATCACGTTGATGGTCATAAAGACTTCGTAAGGCATGAGGTTGGATTCAATCATATTGGCGAACAGATTCAGCAACAGCAAACCAACCAAGCCGACAACGCGGTCGATGAACACGCCATAAAACGCTTCCTTGACCAAACCACCATGCGCGGTGACTTCGGCAATCCGATAGGCATCGCCGCCGATGCTGGTCGGCAACACCTGGTTGAACAGGCTGCCTTTGAAATAACTGCGGAAGTAAAACCCGAAGCTGTGTTTGAACTTCAAGATACCCATAATCAACGACCAGCGGTAGGCGGCCACGGTTTGGCTGAGCATCTGGACGGCTAAGGCGGCCAGCAGAAAGGCGCCATTGGCGTTGAGAATGGTGTCCCAAACCGCGCGGACATCGAACTTATACAAAATAAAGCCGATAATCGCGATGGAGAGACCGAGTTTTATGAGGTTGCCCAAACCGAGTTCCTTACGTCATGTGAGTTTTGGGAAGAAATTGCGGGGTATTATCGCAAAACCCAAACGAAACTGCGAGTCGGGTTGACCAACGGCGGTTATGAGGCGAGCAGTCATAGTCATTCCGTGGCCTGTACCAGTGGCAATTGCGCCGCCCAGCCGGAATATTGAACCGGTTGGAAACCTTGGCAGAGGTACAGGTGATAGGTCACGATGGTGATGTCGCCATGCAAGGCGGGCATGACCGCCAAGGGTTGGCAGTGTTGAAAGTGCCCAGGCCTGGCGGTTTCGGGCGGACGGTCTTCATAAGACGGCACCAGCAATAAACCCTCGGAACCGGCCGGCGGATTGCCATACCAAAGATCGAATTGGTCGAAACGGTTGTCGGTGACGTACACCGGTTGCGGGTAGGCATACCAGGCGATGCGGCTGGCTTGTGACCAGTTGGCCGCGAACAATGGCGGCTGCTGCTGGTCGTTTTGAAAGCTTTCCGCCATGGCAACGGCTTGCGGCCAGCCGTGCAGTTCCCGCACTGGGTTTCCATTGGCCGGGAACGGCATCCAAGGGACGGCCAACTGGCTGTTGAGGGCGAGGCTGCCGGCCAGCGTAATGGCGGAACTGACGTAAACGAACACACGAGCGGTTTTGTATTGCCAGCGTCGCCACAGCCAATACACCACGGCCGGGCTGATGAACAGCCAAGCCAGTTGTGTCCAGTGCGGCAGGCTCATTTCGTAACCGGAGTTCAGGGCAAAAAGCAGGATAATCGGCAGCGAGAAGGCGGCCAACAGACGAGCATTTTCACGGTGCGCCTGGAACCAGGACGACACCATCAACCAAAGCCCGATCACGAATAGGGCCAACGAATAAACGCCTAATTGCGCCAACTGGGTGTTGACGGCTCTGAGCCAATCCCATTGGTCGTGATGTTGGCCGTGGTTCAATTGGTACAGAAATGAAATCCAGTCATGGGTGGCGTTCCAATACAAAACCGGCGTAATCATCAGTGCGGTTAGTGCCACGGCCAGCCAAAGGCCGTTGTCTTTCAGCCAGTAAAAACGCTTTTCCACCAACATGACCAGCAGCAAGGACAGCACCAGAGTAATCGCGGTGTATTTGGACAAAGCCGCTACGCCCAGCCAGAAACCGATCCACAGCCAGTTTTTCAACGAGTCACCGGAGTTCAGCGGTGCTTCCCGCAGATTGAGCAGGTGCCAAAGCAGCATCAGTCCGGCCAGCATCAACGGCGTATCCGGTAACATCGAAATGCTCAATAGCTGGAACATAATGGCGCTGTTGACGAGCGCCAGCGTCCAGAAACCGATCCAGTTAAAGCTCGGGAACAGACGTTTCGCCAGTTTGTAAAGCACCCAGTTGGCGAGCGCGAATAACGTCGCCGGTAAGATTCGCAGCCCGAAGTCGGAATGGGTAAAGGGCACCATCAAAGCATTGAGCCAGCCCACCATCGGCGGATGGTCGAAGTAACTCCAGTCCGGTTTCAGGCCGTACAGCGCGTAATGGGCTTCATCGACACTCAAGTTCAATTGGCCGGCTAGCAATAAATGCCATACGCTGACCAGTAGCACCAGCCAGAAAGCCGCGCGTGCCGGACGGTCAAGGGGTGAAAAAGCGCTTGTCATCGGTTTCATAAATTCGGTCAATCCGTTTCGGTTAAGAGTGTCTTATAGGGTTCGCCGGCGATTTCCTCGACAAATCGCGGCACCAAATAGCCCGGCAGGCGGCGGCGTAATTGTTCGAAAATCGCCCAGGCCTGGGCCTTTTCGATGTCAAAGTCGCCCGCGCCCGCGACCTTATCCAATAGGTGACAATAATACGGTAAAACCCCCTGGCGGAAGAGTTTTTTGCTCAAGGCCGCCAAGGTGTCGGCCGAATCGTTGACGCCTTTCAAGAGCACCGACTGATTGAGTAATGTCACACCTGCGCTGCGGTACGCCTGCAAGCAGTCGGCGGTTTGCTCGCTCAACTCGTTGGGGTGATTGCAATGTACGACAAGCACTGTTTGCAAACGGCTTTGCGACAGTTTCGCCAGCAGTTGCGGGCGATTGGCGCGCTCCGGTGCCACCACCGGCGTGCGGCTGTGAATGCGTAACGTCGTCAAATGCGGAATGGCTTCCAGTTCGCCGATGACATCGATCAGGGCGTTTTCCGACAAGGTCATGGGGTCGCCGCCGCTGAGAATCACTTCTTCGATATCGGTCGCGTTTTTCAAGGTGTCGATGGCGGCTTGCCAGTGTTGTTTTTTGGCCTGCTCGTAAGGAAAGTGACGGCGGAAACAGTAACGGCAGTGGATGTCGCAACGCGGGCTGGCAATCAACAGGGCACGGCCGTGGTATTTGTGAATCAATCCCGGTTGCGGGTTGGATTGCAAATCGCCCACCGGGTCGGCGACGAAACCGGGTACGGGCTGTCGTTCCGCCAGGTCTGGCAGAATTTGTCGTAACAAAGGGTCGTTTGGCTGACCTTTTTCAATCTGCTGCGCAAAGTGTTTGGGCACTTTCAGCGGAAAGGGGCTGTCGATATCCAGCGCCAAGGTTTCCGGCGCGAGTTCGATTAAATCGCACAATTGTTCGATGGATTGAATCATGTGGTTCCGTGTTGCGCTGCCCGTGTTTATCCGTAACTTATCCGCAACGTTTTGCAGAGGGGCCGCGATGCTTCATGGCGTTGTGTTTGAAGCCCATGAACGATTCGCCCCGGTTTCCCGGTTTTGTGATAAGAAACTACCTTCACGGGCGGAGTTGCGTTAAAATATGCGGCTTATTTTACATGAAAAGAGTTCAATGCGCGCCGACTCCTGTTTTCTCGGCGTGAATCTAAGGGTGAAAAAATCATGGCAACAGTCAGTACGAACGAATTTAAAAACGGTTTGAAGTTTTTGATGGACGGTCAACCGTGTACCATTGTGGACAACCAAATTGTTCAACCGGGGAAAGGTCAGGCGTTTAACCGTGTGAAATTCCGTAACCTGATTACCGGGCGCGTGTTGGAAAAAACCTTCAAGTCCGGCGAAAAAGTCGAAGCGGCTGATGTCATGGACACCGAATTGCAATATTTGTATAACGACGGTGAGTTCTGGCACTTTATGGACCCGGCTTCGTTCGAGCAGTATCAAGCCAGCGAAGCCGCCGTGGCGGATGTCAGCAAATGGTTGATCGAACAGGATATCTGCACCGTGACTTTGTGGAACGGTGACCCGATTTCCGTACTGCCGCCGAAACAAGTGACTTTGGAAGTCACGGAAACCGATCCGGGCTTGAAAGGCGACACGGCCGGAACCGGCGGTAAGCCGGCGACTTTGTCCACCGGTGCCGTGGTGCAAGTGCCGTTGTTCATTCAAATCGGCGAACAGGTCGTCTGTAATACCCAGACCGGGGAATACGTTTCCCGCGCCAAGTAAGTTGACGGTTTTCAATCGAGGCGAAGTATGACATCGATTGACCACTTGAAAAAACGTTCGCAGGCTTTGAAAACCTTGCGGGCGTTTTTTTATGCCCGCTCGGTAATGGAAGTGGATACGCCGATTCTGTCGTCCGCCGCCACGCCGGACCTGCATTTGCGTTCGCTCAGCACTCAGGTTCAGGTGCCCGGTGAGGCCGATCCCCGCATCTTTTATTTGCACACCTCGCCGGAATACCCGATGAAGCGTTTGTTATGCGCCGGCAGTGGCGACATTTTCTATCTCGGCAAGGTGTTTCGGGATGGGGATGTCAGCCGCCGGCATCAAGTCGAGTTCACTCTGCTGGAATGGTATCGTCTGGGGTTCGATTTACGCGCGATGATGGACGAAACCGTCAAGGTCGTGCAATCCCTGCTCGGTGATCGTCCGGTGGAAATGATTTCCTATGAAGAAGCGTTTGAATCCTATGCCGGGTTGGAAGCTGTTCATGACACTGATGCGAAAAGTTGCCAGGCCTGCCTGGCCGAGCATAGGGTGCCGGAAATTGTCGGAGTGGACGCCGACGATAAACCTTTATGGGAACAATTGGTGTTGACCGAGGTCATTGAGCCGCAATTGGGACGGGGGAAAATCACCTGTTTGTATCATTACCCGTCGCGTGAAGCCGCCTTGGCGCAGCTTCATCCTCAGGACGAGCGTTTGGCGCTGCGGTTTGAAGTGTTTGTCGACGGCATGGAATTGGCCAATGGGTATCAGGAGCTGGCTGACGCCGACGAGTATCGCCGTCGTTTCGAAGCCGACCTGGCCCAACGGTCGGAAAATGGCCTGCCGAATGTTCCGATGGATGAGGCCTTGTTAAGCGCCTTGGCGGTTGACGGTTTACCGGCTTGTTCGGGCGTGGCGCTGGGCGTGGACCGCTTGCTGATGTTGGCGTTTCAAGCCGACGATATTCGCGGTGTCCTGCCGTTTTCCATCGAAGAATCCTGACGCCGAAAGAGGGCTTGACAAGCCATGTATAATGGCTTTATAGAGCTTTAATCGGAAGCATTCGTGTTCGACGCTAAGGCTTTGAAAAACAACAATATTGACGATTCGATTTCCAGGAGAACTCCATGTCAGATTTGCCTATCACGCAAAGATCCGTAATGACCTTATTTTCAGATTCCAAAAGTCCGAGCTCGCACCGCGTGCGTTTGATGGCAAAAGAAAAAGACATCCCGTTGGAAATCATCGAAGTGGATACCTCCGAAGGCATTCCGGAGGATTTGCTGGAACTGAACCCTTACGGCACCTTGCCGACCTTGGTCGACCGTGATTTGGTGTTGTACGATCCGCAAGTCATCGTCGAATATCTGGACGAGCGTTTCCCGCATCCGCCGTTGTTGTCGGTCGATCCGATTTCCAAAGCGCGTGCCCGCCAGATGCTGCGTCAAATCGAACAGGAGTGGTATCAGTTGGCCGACACCATCGCCAACAGCGACGATGAAAAAGAAGTCAAAGCCGCGCGCCGAGATTTGCAGGAGCGTTTGATTCAAATGATTCCGGTGTTCGAACATCAACCGTATTTCATGAGCGAGGAGTATTCCCTGGTGGACGTCAGCTTGGCGGTATTGATGTGGCGTTTGCCGTATTTGGGTATCGATTTGCCGAAGTCCGCCAAGCCGGTGGTCGATTACGCTGAAAAAGTGCTGGCGCGAGAAGAGTTCCCGGATAGCTTGTCCGACGACGAGCTGGATATGCGAGAAGTGGTTTAAGCGAGCGTAACGATGATTTCCAACCGCCCTTATATGATTCGTGCCATGTTCGACTGGATTGTCGATAACGACTGGACGCCACATGTGCAAGTGGATGCCAATTATCCGGGCATCGAAGTGCCGATGGATTTTGCGCAGGACGGCGTCATCGTCTTGAATGTGCATCCCAATGCGATTCGTGAATTACAGTTTGCGAATGACTGGTTCAGTTTCAAAGCGCGATTTCAAGGTGTGGAAAGACGTTTAGGGTTTCCGCCGGAAGCGGTGTTGGCGATTTTTGCGCGTGAAAACGGGCAGGGCATGCCGTTCCCGCCGGAACCCTATCCGGAAGCCACGGATGAGTCGCCGAGTAAGCCGACCATGTCGGCGGTGAAGGATTCCGGTGCGTCTGACGAGGCCTCTCAGAAAACCGCTCAAAAAGCCGACCAAGACGATGAGTCCAAAAAGTCCAAAGCCAAAAAGTCCAAAAAAGGGTCGCACCTATCGGTGGTTAAATAAACGGTTTAAGGTCACTTTACGCAAACGGCTTCAAACATTTCATTTCCGGAAGCGCCCGCATCAACGCGGGCGTTTCTGTTTCCAGAAACAACAATTTCAAATTCGGTCCGGCATCCATGGTGAAATACACCGTTACACCTTCCTGGCGCAACTGCCAGACTCGGTGCATGGCGGCGACCGACTCCGGTTGCCAATACAGAATCGGCGGCCAGGTCGCGATCATGGTGGCGTGCATCGCCAAAGCATTGTTTTCCGCGGTCGCGCCGAGCGTTTGGAAATCCTTGTCCAGAATGGCACGGTGGATTGTCGCTAAATCCTGTTCCGCTTTTTCCGGCCAGGCCTGGTAAAGTTCGCAATGATTGACCGTTTGCTGCATCCCTTGCGTTGAGCCGATTGGCTTGGTGGAGGTGTCGATTTCCAGTAAGCCGATACAGAATTCCGGCCAGGTCTGGTCAATTTTTTCGGCATAACTGTCCAAACCGTCTGCGCGTTCGCCTTTATGCCAAAGGGCAAACCCGTCATACAGCGAACGGCTGGCACTGCCACTGCCCAAACGGGCCAGTAAAGACAGCTCGCGTGGTGCAAGTTGCCATTGAAAACAGTCGTCCAATGCCTTGACTAAGGCCGCGTAACCGGATGCGGAGGATGCCAATCCCGCCGCCGTGGGCACGGTATTCAGTGTCTCGACGTCGAATCCGCCGTTGGCGTCCGGGCGAAAGAAATTCAAAAACCGGCTCAGGCGCTTGACAAAGGGCGCTTCCGGTGCCATTTCCTCATTATTCAAGGTGATTTTGTCGGGACCGGTTTCATGCCAGCTCAAGCGGGTTTCGGTGCCGAGTTCCGGCAAACTGATGGACAGGCTGCCGTTGGTCGGCAGGTTGAGTGCAACATCCCGTTTTCCCCAGTATTTACTGAGTGCGATATTGACCGGGGCTTGCCCGTAACCGGTTTTGACCGGCGTATGGTTTGGGGGGAGGATGTGTTGGATAAAATCAATCGGTGTCATGTGGGTTTCTCAAACGGTTTCGGTCAATGTTTGTAAGCGATTCGGTTCATGTTGTGTCGGGTTGAATTACAACTTCTGGACTTCCAGGCCGCGTGAATCGATGGCAATTGGCAATGGCTCAAAGCCGGTCAGCGGCTCGGCCAGCCGCCCGAACCCTAACGCACAGTCGCCCAAGCCGGAACCGGAAATCTTGCTGGCGGTAATGCCGGGGTCCTGACGCAGGCGAACGATCAAGTCCGATAACACCGGGTCGTTGACGCCCAAAGCATCCATCAATCCCTGATACGTATTCACCAAACGATAAAACTCGGTCGTGTCGTCAGTTTTCAAGGCTTGGTAAGCCGCGTCGGTGGTTTGACCCATCAAGCGGTAAAGCGCGGCCAGCAAATCGGGTTGATGTTGCCAGTCGTCGGCCACTTTTTGCAACACTTTAGCCGTCGGCGTCTTGTAGCCGCAATAGACCAGCGTGAGCGGGAATTCGACGGTCAGCGATTCGGTCTGGCGCTCTTTCGGGTCAAACAGCACCACGCCGCCACTCAAGCTGGCGGCCAAATCGGTACCGGACCCGCGTCCCTGCAATTCGTGTATCAGATGCAGTCCGGTGTCAAAGCGCGCTTTAAAGTCGGGGGTTCGGTCGGTAATCGCATCGAGTCCCCCCAATAAAGCGGCCAACAATGCGGCGGAACTGCCCAGCCCCAGCGTGGATTTGAAGTCGCTTTCGATGGTGAGTGTCAAACCATGCGATAAGGTCGGCTGATAATGGCGCAGGGCGGCGAGCACCCAAGTCAGTTTCGGATGAGGGGCCAGAGTGTCCAAGTCGGTTTCGTGGTCCCCCAGTTCGGAACGAATAAGAATCCGTCGGTCGGTACGGCTTTGCCATTCGATGCGCAGCCGCTGGTTCAGGCCGCAAGCGATGGCCTTTTCTCCGGCCACCACACTGTGTTCACCCATCAGCATGATATTGGCGGGAGCGCTAGTGATGCACTTCACATTGACTCCCGGTTTCATTGAGTTTCAAAGGGTAGTAATCGTAACCGTAAGCCTCGCAGACTTCCGACGGCGCATCCGGACCGATGCAAAGTACAACACCGGCTTGGTCGCCGCTGATACTGCCCGCACCGCAGATTTTGGCCGAGTAGCCGGTCTTGTGCAATGCCTGAATAAAGGTTTTCACTTTGTCCGGCACCACACCGATGTGCTCCAACAACGCTTGATTGTCTCGGATGGCCTGATTCAGGCGTTCGGCATCCGAGGTGTCCCACGCCGACTCCATGTTTGAAGCCACCTGCTTGAAATCCTGCCAGATGGCACTTTGGTGGGTGAAGTGATGGTGGACATGGTTCACCGCTTGCCCGGTCGTGGAACTGGGCTTGCCGGTGTCAATCACCCAGGCATTGAAATTCTGGTGTGTCAGTTGTTGCAACGGCACGCCTTGTTGAAAACGCAATAAACCGCCGCGGAAAACCGTCGTCGGGTCCAATCCGCTGGAGGCGCCATGCTGGCGGGATTCCACCTGCTGGGCCAGTGCCAGAAGGTCGATTTCACTGATGTCGATTTGGTGGTGAACGAATAAGCTGTGCAGCAGACTGATGATAATGGAAGCCGAACTGCCCAGGCCTTTGCCGCTCAGATTGTGCGAACGTAATTTGATTTGCCAATGCCCCGGTTTTAATCGCTGCAGGTTGTGGAATTGCTGTAATGTCAGCAATACCAAGTCCACGGGTTGCTGTAACACCGTTTGGATGGCGAGGGCATTCTTTTCATAGAGCGCATAACGCGATTCGATATGGGTGACACGTTTTTGCCAAGTCAGGTAGGGATACGCCATTTTCTGGTTGAAATCGGTGAGTTCAATCTCCAAAAAAGGCTGGTGGTCGGCCGTTTCCAACGGGTTGAAATCAATCTCGCACACCGTGTCCAGCGCGACGGCCATACACAACGCCGGGGCGCCGAACAAAACCGAGTGTTCGCCGGTCAGAATCAGCTTGGCGGGTGTGGTACAGACTGTCTTCATGTGTGTTCCATTCAGGGTATTGGCCTTATTATAACGAATGCCGCCTGAAAACGAGTTGAGTTTCCTCCGGAACCACTGGAGGGTCTCTTGTGTTGCGGCATTGCATAATCTTTTCACAATGTCCGTCAGCCCCCGAAAAACCTTTGTTTCATCGATAAAATGCCTTAAAGACAACCGCGAATTTCACCCGGGGAATCGGGTGGTCGTTTTACAAGTGAGTAAAAATCTTTAGAATGAAAATCTGTATCTCCTAAATACGTTAGCACGGGACCACAATGTTGGCCGCCCGGCATGTAAACCTCAGTCTTTGACTTAAACAATACTTTGGAGCGAGTATGAAAATGAAAAAACTAACGCAATTGAGTTTGGCCGCCGCCATCGGTGTGTCCGCTGCTTTGCCTGTTCAAGCCGAAGAAATGGCCGTTAATGTCAGCCGTCTGTCGATGGATGTCGCCAATAAAATCGCCATGGCCACGATTGAAGCCTGCCGTGAGAAAGGCATCCCGGTTAGTGTGACCGTTGTCGAGCGTAACGGAATTCCGCAAGCGAAGTTACGTGACACCATGGCACCACCGGTTTCCTGGTCCATCAGTGAGAAAAAAGCCTATACGGCCGTTATGTTTAACGTGAAAGGTTCCCAGCTAAGTGGACGTGCCAACAGTCCGTTGCAAACCATGGGTGAAGGTTTGGCATTCATGGCCGGTTCCGTGCCGATTCAAGCCGGCGGTAAATTGTATGGCGCCGTGGGCGTCAGTGGTGCGCCGGATGGTATGGACGATGAAAAATGCGCCGCAGCCGGTGTGGAAGCGGTACAAATGGATTTAGAAATGATGTAATCACGTCATGATCGTGATTGAAGAAAACCGGCCAGGCCTGGTCGGTTTTGTTTCTCCTTAACCGGCCTTCGGGCCGGTTTTTTTATGCCGATTGAAAAGCGCCTGCACCGGGGATTTTCGACAAATACAAAACCCTGTGATAATTTTGCATTCGAGGCTAGACTTTGTAAGGATTTGACAGTAAAATACGCCACTTCTTTCGGATAGCTGTCTGAGCGGTTGAAGGAGCACGCCTGGAAAGCGTGTATAGGTTAATAGCCTATCGGGGGTTCGAATCCCCCGCTATCCGCCATTATTTTTCCCTTTATTTTCTTACCGACTTGTTCTTTTTCGAGTCATCCCAATATTGCCAATACCAGTAATATCGAACCGGCACTGACCAGTGTGGTGACATAGACCAGTTTTGACGCCAATGGTGCATCGCAGCCGTAACGCGCCGCCAGAACAACGCTTAACAAGGCCGATGGCATGGCCGACTCCAATAAAATCACATCCATTTGCCAAGTCTGCAACGACATGGCCAGAGACGGTAACCAAACCAATAAAGGGCTGATTAGAAGCTTCAGCACAATCGCAACGGCTGCCAAACCTGCCAACGCCTTCAAACCATGAAATTGCAACATCACGCCGATGGTGAGAATCACAAAAAAGGTATTGGCTTGCGCCACCAAATGCAACGCAGCAAACAGTTCTTTGAAAAACGGGCTATCCACCGGTGCCTGAAACTGGCCGTAAGCTAGGCCCGCCAAAATGGACAGGAAAATCGGAGATTTGGCGAAGAGTCCAAGGCTTCGAAGCATTGAGTTGGTCGAGTTGGTTGCCTGGCCGAAGTGAATGGCTACCAAAGTGCCGAGTGTGAATAAGCCGACGCCCACACCCAGTTCGGAAATGAACACGGCTTCGGATAAGGCTTCGACATCATTCGGGAAAAGTTGTTCGACCAGCGCATAACCGAGCAAGGCAGAACTGCCGAAGGCCGATACCAACATCAAACTGCCCAGTTGCGGGCGCGATAATTTGAGGGCTCGTCCCGTCAGCCAGGCGAGTAATAATAGCAAGGTTTCCGCGGCGAATAAGAACAGCACCACCAGCGCATAATCCCACTGCAAATCACGGGCATGGGCGAGCGCATAAAAGATGGTGGCCGGGAGTGTTAAGTGGGTCACGATGCGAGCAAACAAGGGGCCGTCATCGGTTTTCAAAAGGCCGGATGCGCGTAACGCGACCACCAGTGAAATCAAGGCAATCAATACGGCAATGGCGGGAAAAGTGTTTAAAGACGACATGCACAAGCCTTATCGAAGCGGGATATTTTGAATTTTAGCAGAAGTGACGTCTGGACGTGAAAGGGCGTTACACCCGGCTAGAAACGGTTGGGAATCGTTTGAGAGCTGTTTAAGCCGGTTGGATACCCGATTCGTAACGACGGATGTGGTTTTCGATGCCCGCCAAACGGAAAGGCCCTTTGTTGTTGTGCGGGAAGGTGATGTTCTCGACGTCGCTGTCCGTTTGGTGATAGAACGCCAAGTATTGTTGGTAATCCAACGGCTGGCGGGATTCAATTTGTTGGCGATGGCTTTCGGTCATCAAATGTTGTTGGTAGCCCGGTTGGATGATGCCGCTGAAGAATTCCGCCACACAACCGGAACCATAGCTGAAAAAGCCGAAACGTTTACCGGTCAAATCCTGGATGGCGTTATCCAGAAACGAGCAGAAACCGATGAATAAAGAGGCGCTGTAACTGTTACCCACAACGCGGTTGTAAACCTGTCCGGGCGCGGTCTGCTCACGAAAGGTGTCGCTGCTCAGTTTGGCGCCGACTTTTTTAACCAGCGTTTTATGCGCTTTCTCGGTCATACGGGAAAACGGAATGTGGTAACAGAAAGCGTCGAAGTCTTCAAAGTGACGTCCGGTTTCTTCCACGAAATGTTCCCAGGCCTGCTTCAAGCTGTTCAGGTAAACCTTGGTGGAGTATTTGCCGTCCACCAATGCGGTGGTGCGTTTGTTCGGGCGCCAGAAATCCATGACGTCGTCGGTGTAATAACCGGAACCAGGTTCGATGGCGAGAATGCGCGGTTCCGCTTTGACCAGCATGGCCACCGCGCCGCAACCTTGGGTGGCTTCACCGGACGAATCGACATCGTATTTCGCGATGTCGGCGGCGATGACCAGAATGGTTTCTTTCGGGTTGGCCTTGACCATGGTGGTGGCCATTTGCAAGGCTGCGGTGCCGGCGTAGCAGGCGTGCTTGAATTCAACCACGCGGCATCGGTTGGAGAGTTTCAGCAACCCGTGCAAAAAAGCGCCGGCCGATTTGGACTGATCCACCCCGGATTCGGTGGCGAAAAGCACGGCGGTGATGTCGTTGCGGTCGATTTGGTTGATGATCGGTGCCGCCGCTTTGGCGGAGAGGGTCACGATGTCTTCGTCCGGTGGGGCGATGGACATTTGTTCCTGCCCGATACCGATGTGGTATTTGTTGACGTCGGTTCCTTTTTCTTCGGCAAAAGTGTCCAGCCCCAGGGCGTAGTCCGAGGTCGCGAAGTGAATGAGATCAATACCTACTTTCATGCGTTAAAAGGAAATTCCGTTACGGCTCTATCAGTGAATCGTTTAAAAATACATCCGCCAGTGTCGGCGCACCCAGCAGGAATTGCGCGGTACGGAATTCCTGCTTCAATTGTTCTATCGTTGCCAGCGTTGCGGCGGTGGAATCCATGGCCGGTTTCAGTAACGGCGCGGCGACCCCGCAAATTTGGCCGCCCATTATAACCGATTTAATCATGTCGATGCCATTGCGAATTCCGCCACTGGCGATAAAGTGTGCCCGGTCCTGAAACGGGCGAGCTTGCAACAGGGCTTGCGGCGTGGTCAGGCCCCAGTCCTGGAAGGTTTCACCCAGGCTGGCCAACTGGCTGGAATGGGCGCGATGCGACTCGATTCGGCTCCAGGAAGTGCCGCCGCGTCCGGCCAGGTCGAACCACCGAATGCCGGCCGACAAGCCGAGTTCGATGTCTCTGGCGGATAAGCCGCAGCCGACTTCTTTCAAAATGATGGGCACTGGTAAGGCTTCGGCCAGTTGTGCGATTTTATCGGTCAATTGGGCGAAGTTGGTGTTGCCTTCCGGTTGAATGACTTCCTGCAACGGGTTGAGGTGCAGGTAAAGCGCATCCGCTTCCAATACGTCCACCATGCGTTGCGCTTCGTCGAGGCCGAAACCATAGTTCAACTGCACTGCACCCATATTGGCAATCAGCGGGATGGTCGGCGCGTATTGGCGCAGTTCGAAACTGGCGCGGGCTTGTGGGTCCTGAATCATGGCGCGTTGCGAACCGACCGCCATCGCCATGCCGGCGCTTTCGGCGGCTTCGGCCAGACGGCGGTTGATGGCTTGCAGCGTGGCGGCCGCCCCGCCGGTCATGGAGGAAATTAGTAACGGGCTAGACAGAGGCTTGCCGAGAAAGTCGGTGCCGCTGTCGATGTCCGCGAAATCGCATTCCGGCAGGCCACGATGGGTCAGTCGGATGCGTTCGAAGCCCGATTGCCCGCGTTCGATGTCGGCATCCTGCAAAAGAAAATGGATGTGATCCTGCTTGCGCTGTGTGATATTCGAATCGGTCATGGGGGAGCCGTTAATCGGAATCTGCTTGGCGTTCGAGTTTCAAATGGGCGGCCATCAATTCGCCGGGATTGGTTTGCGCCGCCAGCAATGACAGTTCGCCGCATAAAGCGGTGGCGCCGGCGATGCAGGCCAGGCGACGGGCATTTTGACCAGGCCTGGCGGTTTTGTCGTCACAACCGAGTTGCTTGAGGTTGTCCAAAACGAAGTCCAGGCCTTTGCCGTTACCGACGGTGCCGACAATCAGATTCGGTAATGTGGTGGAAAAATATAAGTCGCCGTCCGGCGTGACTTCGGCGTGGTTGATGGCTTGCGAGCCTTCGACGATATTGGCGGCATCCTGGCCGGTGGCGAGGTAAAAGCCGAGCAGCATATTCGCCACATGGGCGTTGGCACTGCGCAAGCCGCCGGAAACGATGCTGCCGATCAGGTCTTTTTTGATGTGCAAATCCACCAGCGCTTCGGGGGTGGTTTTCAGAAAACGCTGACAGAGTTTGCGCGGGATGGTGGTTTCGCACACCACGTTTTTACCACGCCCCAGAATGCCGTTGACGGCGGAGACTTTCTTGTCCGTGCAGTAATTGGCCGAAATGGAGACGTAATCCAGTTCCGGATACTGTTGCAGAATCCACGGAATCAGACGGTCGGCGGCATTGGTGACCATGTTGTGGCCGGAGGCGTCGCCGGTATGGAATTCCAAACGTAAATAAATCAGTTTGCCGACAATCTGCACGTGGGTGTCCAGCAGTTTCGCGAAGCGGCTGGATTCCGATACCACGGCTTGCAAGTCGTCCTGGCGTTGTTGCAGGGCGCGGGTGTCGCGCAGGGCGATTTCGGCATTCGGCGCTTCCAGCAGGACCGAGCGGGTCATGCGCTCGTCGATGACGGTGACGCGAATGCCGCCGGCATGATGAGTGACGCGGGCGCCACGAGCCACCGACGGCCAAAGCGGCGATTCATAGGTCGCCATAGGCACCATCAGGTCGTCGGTGTCCACCTCGCCGATGAGTTTGAACGGGCCGACCGATTGCATGGGAATCTGTGCAAAGTGCATGGCGGTTTTGTCGGATGATTCATTTTTCATATTGGGGTATTATATGCGAACTGAAGCAATGATTGATTGAAAAAATGGTGGTCGCTTTTGGGGTTCGGGCATTGCAATCGAACCGGAGCGACCATCGAAATGAAAAGGAAAGTAAAAATGGCATTAGCGACCGCGAGACACATTCTTGTCGATACCGAAGAGAAAGCGTTGGCGTTGAAAAAACAAATTGAAGAGGGTGCGGATTTCGCCGATGTGGCGCGTGAAAATTCTCAGTGTCCATCCAGCCGTAGCGGCGGGGATTTGGGACAATTCGGACCGGGCATGATGGTACCGGAATTCGATAAGGTCTGTTTTTCGGCCGAGGTCGGCTCTTTGGAAGGGCCAATCAAGACCCAATTCGGCTATCACTTGGTGGAAGTGACGGACAGAACCGAATAAACCACCCGGTTTGATTCACCTTCAAAAACGGCCAGACCTGGCCGTTTTTTATTTTGTGCGGTTGCTAATTTCTTAGCCTTCGCCTTCGCGACGTTGACCGCAGAAGAAACCTAACCCGACGCTTGGGGACTGGAAGGTGATGACGCTGCCTTTCGGGAAATGAAAGACATCCCCGACTCGGGCATGGACTTCTTGACCGGTTTCGTCGGAAATGATCATCTCGCCTTCGACGATGATTTTCATTTCATGATAAGTGTAGGTGTACACCAACGGCTCATCGGATTTTTCGATCTTGAAAAATCCGCCGACAATGGTCTTGTCCGGGTCTTCGGAAACCACCAAATCCGTCAGGAAGGCATTGCAGTTATTAACGCCCATGCTCGGGATTTCGGTACGTTTCGTCGCTTGTGGGTAATGTGTCATCGCCATGACGTTCTCCTTTACTACTTTTTGAGTGCGTGATAAAAATCGCCCGACGCTGCCGCCGAGCGGGTAAACAATGATTCGTGTGTATCAGTTTTCCAAATCGAACTGTTTCAGCCAGTCCAACAGGATGGGGTGATAGCGTGTTAAGCCTTTGTATTCAATCAACTCTTCCGGCAGGGTTTTCATGACGCGGTGCATGCGTTTGGCCCATTCCGGGTTGGTGACCAGGTCGTTCATGCTGATCAGATAAGTGCGGATGCTGAACATCAGCGCATTGCTTCGCGGCATGCGATCCAACACCTGAAGTTCGACACGCAGATAGACCTTTTCGCCGACGTTTTCCGGGGTGACGCTGTCGCGGTCGGTGCCCCAGTTCGGATAGGTTTCCGGTGAGGTGTCCATGCGGGCGTTGATGGTCAACGTCCAGTTCAAACGACGCACCGGTTGGTCGACCGGGATGGCGGTCAGGTATTTCAGGGCCCGTTCGAAAATGCCGGCTTCATGCGCCAAAGGGACTGGACCATGCCATTGCGAAAAGCTCATACCAGCGTCGAACGCCAGCGACCAATCCGCCGGGCAGGTGATGATGCCCGCGTCCATAAACAGGTCGTTGTCCCGTTGGTCGAGCAGGGCGATATCGCCTTGCACCTGACAGCCCATGTACTCCATCGGGGGTTGGGGCAGCGTGCGGCTGTCGCCGAAGGTGAAGGTGTCCTTGATGCCGAGTAGTTTGTTTTCCCATGTCCAATGTTCTCCATCTTTTTCTAATGTGAAATAATTCGGATAATCCTGCGACATGGTCGTCATGGCGCGGTCGATGAAATCCCAGCAGGCGAGGTCCATGTGGTCCATGGCCAAACAGCGTTTCGGGTTTTCGGCCAGAACCTGTTTGCGTTCCGCCATTTCCGACAGATAGTGTTCGTCGATGTCGAACAGGTGTTCGTAGACCGACCCTTCCGGTCCGGGCAGGGTGTGGGGTTCGATATTGACCGAATACATGTATTCGTCTTCCGGAAACGGGAACGGAAAGCGTTTGATGGCTTCGTCACTGTTGGTGTAGGTGAAGTCGTCTCGGAAAGTTTGTACGGGTTTTGGGGCTAATCTCATCGTCAATTTCCTTTGATTAAATGTCTAGGTGTAACCGGCTGGACTTGGCGCGAGACACGCAAGGCATAATGCAGCGGTTGCCGGACTTTTCTTTTTCGGATAGGAACTCATCCCGATGTTCGATATCACCATCCAATACCGGGCTCATGCACTGGCCGCAAACGCCGCCACGGCACAGGTTCGGTATCTCAACTTCGTTGGCCTCCAGAGCTTCCAGAAGCGATTGGTCTTCCGGCACATAAATGGTTTTACCGGATTTCTTCAATTCCGCCACAAAGGGTTTGCCGGGTTTGGGCGCGGCAAAGGCTTCGTAATGGATGTGGGACGCCGGCCAGCCGGTTTGTTGGCCGCGGTAACGCACTGTGTCGATCAACGATTCCGGCCCGCAGATGTAAAGGTGCGTGCCTTGCGGGCAATGGGCCATGATGTCGGCGATTTCCGCCCGGCTGGAGGTGATGGAGTCGTAGGTGTGCAAACGCTCGCCGATCAGGTTGCGGAGCGCTTCCACATAAGCGCCAGTCTGGGTGCTGCGATACATGTAGTGCAGTTCGAAGTCCGCGCCGCGGCGCAGCATTTCCGGGATGTACGACATAAAGGGTGTGATGCCGACGCCCCCGGCGAAGAACACGTGTTTCTTGGCACGCCAGTCCGGCGAAAACAGGTTGTTCGGCGGTGTAATCGTCAATTCGTCGCCTTCGTGCACTTCCTGATGCATGAAATCGGAACCGCCACGCGATTCGGGTTGTAAGCGAACCGCTATGCGGTATTGGCGGTTATCCATCGGGTCGCTCAATAAAGAGTAAGCGTTGCGGATGGTTTTGCTGTCGGCCTGCATTTCCACCACGATGTGGGAACCGGGTGAAAAGGGAAAGAATTCACCGTCAACCGGTGTCAAGGTGAATTCCTTGATGGTCGGCGCCACTTTACGGATGGCGCTGACATGGACTTTCATAGCGGCACTCATTAGCTCAACTCCTCTGTTTCGGGAATGTCGTTCGGGTCTTCCGCATTGATGATGACGCCGACATAGGCCGCATGGATGCGGGAGAAATGGTCACGCACCAACAATAGGCGACCGCAGCCCGGGCATTCGTAAGGCGAATGGGTCACGCCCTCGGTGAGGGTGTAGCAATGGGTGCAGAACAGCCGTCTCTGGTTGGTGACGGGTTCGAACATCTTCACCTGTTCCGAAGCGAGTCCGGCCCGGGTGGCGAGGTTGTGGATGTCCCACAAAAAAGATTCGTTTTGCCCGGCCACATAGATGTGGCTGGAAATCGGCAGGTCGGCGAACTGTTCGCCGAACACCGTGTCGATGCCGTCCTGCGAAACGAAACGACTGTTGTCGGGCAGGCTTTCTTGAGTGTCGTCGCCGACAATCCAGCAACTTTTATCACTCGGGCAGGCCTGGTAGATTTTCGCCAATTTGTCGAAGCTGCCGGTTTGCGCGATGAACAGATGTTTTTGCACGGACGGGTCGATGCCGATGTCTTCATAGACCGGCCGACTTTTGATACTGGGAACGGGTTGCATAAACGCCTCCTGATGTCTGACCGGGTTCATTGGTTGGATGCGAGTTTTTCGTCCTGTGGGCCGTCCGCGAGATACGCTTCAAGCGAATCGTCCAGCGCATCAATCCACGGCGTGTGATGTTTCGGCGACATGGTGCCGGTCATCAAAGAGCGGTAGGAATGATCGCGGAAGGTCATGATGTTTTCCTTCTTGTGGTGTTTCCACTCCAGGAAGGTCTGGTTGACGGCCGGAATATCGAAAGACGGATAATCGGTGGCGTCGATCAGTTCCTGAATGTAATCGCCTTGGAAGGTGTACATTTCTTCCGCGGTTTCCAGCTTCAATTCCTTTTCCCGCCAGGCCTGGGAGTTTTGGGTCATTTCCGCTTTGCTCGGCAATGGAATGCGCCCGAGAATGATGTCGCGGACATACCAGGCCTGGGCATCGAACATATTGAAGGTGTACCACTGGTCTTGCATACCGAGATAGAAGAACTTCGGATTATCTTCCCAGACCACGCCTTTATAGAGGTCAAGCGGCCAAAGTCGGTTGTCCGTCACCAAACGCAGGGAGTCCGGCAGATATGGGAAGTGGTGTAAATAGCCGGTGCACAGGATGATGGCATCGATTTTTTTGGAACTGCCGTCGGCGAAATAGGCGCGGTGGGTGTCGACGCGCTCCAAAAGCGGTCTTTCCTCCCAGTTTTCCGGCCACTTATAGCCCATCGGTGCCGATCGGAAGCAGGTGGTGATGCTTTTGGCGCCGTATTTATAACATTGCGATCCGATGTCTTCCGCCGAGTAACTGGCGCCTACCAATAAAATATCTTTGTCTTTGAATTCCAAGGCGTCGCGGAAATCGTGGGCGTGCAGGATACGGCCGCCGAAGGTCTGGAAGCCTTCAAATTCAGGCACTTTCGGTGTGGAAAAGTGACCGGAGGCGGAAATCACATAGTCGAATTCTTCGGAATAGATTTTGTCTTCATTGTGGTCTTGAACCGTGACGGTGAAGGTTTCGGAGGCGTCATCGTATGAAACGTTGCGGACCACGGTGTTGAAACGGATGTAATCCCGGACACCGGCTTTTTCGACCCGGCCTTTAATGTAATCCCACAACACTTCACGCGGTGGGTAGGAGGCGATGGGCTTGCCGAAATGCTCGTCGAAGGTGTAATCCGCGAACTCCAAACATTCCTTCGGGCCGTTTGACCATAGATAACGATACATACTGCAATGCACCGGCTCGCCGTTTTCGTCCAGCCCGGTGCGCCAGGTGTAATTCCACAAACCGCCCCAATCGCTTTGTTTCTCAAAACAAACCAGTTCCGGAATGTCCGCGCCTTTGGATTGGGCGGATTGGAAAGCTCTCAATTGTGCCAGCCCGCTAGGCCCGGCGCCGATAATCGCGACACGTTTTGTCATGGTGATGTCTCCTAATGAAACCTAATAAAATAAGTGTGGTAATGAAACGACGTTTCTTTTAAAGAAAAAAAGTTTCTTTGTTTCGTTAGGAGATAAGTTAATGGATTTAACCGGAGTTCGGTATTCCTAAGAGTTAGTAACTCTAAAAGGGTAACGGGGTAGTGCGAGTGGGGTAGGTGATGTGTTAAAGCACGCTGTCCAAGGCGAAAATCACGCCTTCGATGCCGAGAATGGAACCGGTATCGGAATAAATGGCACAGCCTTTTTCGTACACTTGGCGGGTATGACCGTCCGCGTGGCGCAAACGGTAGGCAATTTCAAAACAACGGTTGTCCTGTATGGCTTTTTGGACATTGCACCAGACGTCTTCCTGGTCGTCGTCGTGAATCAGCGAACCGTAAGACAGTTCGGCATTGTTAATCATCTTTTCCGGCGTGTAACCGGTCAGCTCCCGGCAACCATCGCTGACAAACTCCATGGTCCAGTGGATGTTGTTGCGGGAGCGATAAATCATCGCGGGCACCCGGTCGACTAAACGGTTCAGGCTGCGGTAACGGGCTTCCTTTATTTGGTCGGAACGGATTTGCGGGGTGATGTCGCACAAAGTGGCGCTTAATGGGTAAGGCCGGTCGGGCAATAGCGGTTGCACCCGTATTTCGCACCAATGCACCACATCCTCCTTATCGAGAATGCGTAGCCATAATAATTGGCTGTCGCAGGCCTGGTGAAATTTCTGGAAAGCGATTTGCCAGTTGACGCGATCTTCCGGGTGGATGAATTGGGTGAAGGGTTGGTACTGACAGTCGGCGGAAGCGTGTCCCGTCAATTGTGACCAATGGCGGTTGGCGTACTGCAACCGATTGTGTTTTTCGATGACGATGACGGCGTCGTTGAGGCTGTCGATCAGCGTCTCCAGATTCAAACTTTGGGGGCTTCGCAGCCAATCGGCCGCGCTTTGCAGCCAGGCGGTCATGACGATTCGTCCGTTTGCGACGCTTTCAGGCGATGATTCCAGGCCGCAAGCTCCAACCGGGAATGCAGGTCGAGTTTGCGCAGCAGATTTTTAACGTAGACTTTGACCGTACCGTCGCTGATGCCGAGTTCGCGGGCAATCAGCTTGTTGCTGAGGCCTTTTGAAATCAATTCCAGCGTTTGGCGTTCGCGTTCGGTCAGTTCGTTGAGAATGTCCTCGTGGTTTTCCGGTTCGCGTTGCGTGGGCGCCGGTTGGCCTTGGGTGCGAATGCCTTGGGCCAGCAAGGTCACGGCGGATTCGTCGATGGCGATTTTTCCGGCCAGCACCGCCGACAGGTGGTCGAGAATCTGCTCGGAGTCGGTGTCTTTCAGCAGATATCCGTCGGCACCGATGCTGATGGCTTCCATCAGGCTTTGACTATCCATCGACACCGTCAGCATGACGATTTTGGTGTCGGTCAGTTGCGGGCGAAGGGCTTTCAGTGCTTCGATGCCGCTCATGTCGGGCATCTGCAAATCCAGCAGCAATAAGTCCGGCGGTATCTCCGGCATGTCTTCAATCAAGTCCAATGCCGATCCGTAGGATTGCATGACGTCAAAACGGTCGCTTTCATTCAGCAGTTCAACGACGCCACGTCGGAATAAAGGGTGGTCGTCGACGACGATAGCATTCGCTGTCGTAGGGGATTTCATGGTGTCAGTGTTTCCTTGGTAGCCGTAAACAAACGCGCGTGCCACCTTGCTGACGCGTTTCGATTTGTAATTTGGCGCCCAGTTTGCGGGCGCGTTCTTCCATTATGCGGAGCCCGAAACTGTCCTTTCGGGCGGGGTCCGGGCGGATGCCGATGCCGTTGTCTTCCACGGTGATGCTGATGCCAACATCGGCGCGATGGGTCATGACAATCCGTGCGTGGGAGGCATGGGAGTGCCGCACCAGGTTACACAGCGCTTCACGCACGATGAACAGCACTTCATTCGGATGCGAGACGGTTTCCAGCGGTTCTTTCGCCCGGTTATCCAGCTCGAAGACGATGCCGGAAAGCTGTTCGAATTCATTCATGGTGTTTTCGATGGCGCTTGACAGGTGCGGTTCTTCATAGGTCACGCGGGAGGACGAAATCATCTCGCGGGTCAAGCGGTGCGCAAAGCCGATTTGTTGTTCAATGTCTTTGCTCAGTTTTCGGAAGGTCGGGTCTTCGAGTTCCAGGCACGCGCTGTTTAAGGTATAAGCCCGCATTTTGAGATAACTCAGTATCTGTGCGATGGAGTCGTGTAAATCGGCGGCCTGGGCTTCGCGTTCCTGCTGCACGGCCTGGTCGATTTGCTGCTGGTGTTTTTGATGCGCCTGTAGCCCTTTCTGTAATGCGTTGCGTAATGGACGTAATAGGTTGGCGGCGTGATTGTCCCCGGGAATCGGACCTTTGAAAACCACCACCAGATAGGCTTCTTCATGGCTTTCACGGTTTTGCAGCGGGAAGAACACAATATTGTGCGCGCCGACCTGGTCGATGCGCTGCGAGTTGCTGAGCCCCGGTGTGCGGATGCGCAGGGATTCGAAATAATTCATCAGTTGCGGATTGGGCGGCAGGAGGGCCGACGCGTGTACATGGTATTTATGACCGGCCAATGGTGTCAGGATGAACAGACTGTCGTAATGAGGCAGTTCGGCTGTGCATTGGGCTTGCAGAGCGCTTTGGGAAAGCAGGCTGGGCAGTAGGTTATTCAGGTTGTCGGTGGTGGCCAGCTGGAAGGCGATATCCGAATAATCAAGCGCGTTTAAAGCATGAGGCGCTGTCTTGCGGACGGAACGATGCCAAAGTGTGGAAATGTTGAACGATAACAGTTGTCCCAGGTTAACCATTCCGACTCACCTTGCTCACCTTTTTGGCTCATTGATTGTGCAATTTATTACCCAGATACGAGAAGAAGCACCAAACATGCCATGGAGCGGAATTCAGGCCTACTCCATTGGGGTTACTGCCAACGGAGTATTGTGCAAAGTCCTTGAATAATAAATCATATCAGTAAATTTTGTTTATTATCAGGAATCAATAAATCGGGTCAGTCATCCGCATTTTGTCGGGAAAAGTCATATCGTCTTTTTGCCGAAATCGCACTGATTGAGTGCAAATGCGCTGTTATGTACCAAATCGTTTATTGAGCACAGTGAGAGCAACATCATGACGCAAACACATGCCTATGTAAAGGGGTACCGGATTCCCGGACAGGACGCCATCTGTCTGTCGGTCCAAGCGGGCGATCGGGTGCAAGTGGCTTCGGTCGACGGTTGTCAGGGATGTGAAGTGTTCTTCGCTTCCGACAACGGTTATCGGTTACCGGTTTCGGACGCCGTGACGGTCGGTCCGGCGAATGGCACCCTAAATCTGATGGCCGCCAACGGTCAGGCCTCTAATCGTTTGAAAGCGCGGTTTCAGAATTGGCAGGTGAAAGAGGCGGCCTTGAGTGACGCCTATACGTTTACTGCGCAAGCTTTACCGGATATTTCACCCGAGCAGGATGTCACACTCGTTGTGGTGGCCGCGGGCGACAACATGGCGGTGGATGCCCATCAGCCGACCACCGAGTTGAAGGTGGTGCATTATGCCCAGGCGCCGGTTGATTTGCCGGAACCGCTGGCCGAACCGGTACAGGAAATCCGCGTTCCGCACAGCAGCGCACGCACTTATGAAGTGAAAGCCGGGCAGTGGATTCAAATCATCGACGTGCAAGGCAAACAAAGCTCCGACTTCATCGCATTCGATAAGGCCGCGCTGGAAGCCGGGCAAGAAAAGATGATCGACGGCACCGCGACCCGAACCAATATGGGTTTGTCCTTACCGCAACCGGGATTGTTTTCCAAGTTCATGGACGAAGACCAGCAAACCATGTTGGAAGTGGTTCAGGATACGGTCGGTTGTCATGACAGCTTCCTGTTCGCCTGCAGTCCGAAGTTTTATGAAGACCAGGGGTATTTCGGTCACATCAGTTGTACCGAGAACTTCAACAACGCTTTGAAAAAATACGGTATTCAACCGCGCAGTGGCTGGCCGGCGATTAATTTCTTCTTCAATACCTATGTCGAGCCGTGTGGCACCATCGGGTTTGCGGAACCCTGGTCTCGCCCCGGCGATTACGTTTTGTTGAAAGCCAATCGGGATTTGTTGTGTGCCTCGTCGGCCTGCCCGGATGACATCGACCCGGCCAACGGTTGGCATCCGACCGACATTCATGTCCGAATCTACGATGAGAACGAACAATTTACCCGTTCCATCGCTTATCGAACCATTCCAGAGGAGTTGTCCCGCATGACCAAGCAAACCGGCTTTCACAGTCGAACGTCGAAACTCACCAAACATTTTGCCGAATACCGGGGTTACTGGGTGGCGACCGAATACGAAGGCTGGGGCGTCAATGCCGAATATCTGGCGTGCCGTGAAAAGGTCGCCATGATTGACCTGACACCGCTGCGTAAGTTCGAAGTGGTCGGTTCGGATGCCGAAGTGTTCATGCAGTATGCCATTACCCGTAATGTTCGACGCGTCTCGGTGGGGGAAATCGTCTATTCGGCGATTTGCAACGAAACCGGCGGCATGATTGACGATGGCACCTTGTTCAAAATGAGCGACCGGGCGTTCCGTTGGGTGTGTGGTGATCCTTATACCGGCAAATGGTTGCGCGAGTTGGCGGAGAAAACCGGGCATCAGGTCACGGTGCGCGAATCGACCGACCAGCTCCACAATGTCGCGGTGCAAGGCCCGAACAGTCGGGCGCTGTTGCAAGAGCTGATTTGGACGCCGGAACACCAAACGGATGTGGCGGACCTGGCCTGGTTCCATTTCACCATCGGACGCCTAGGCGGGCCGACCGGAACGCCGGTGATGGTGTCCCGTACCGGTTACACCGGGGAGCTGGGATTTGAAGTCTGGTGCCACCCGGACGATGCGGAAACCTTGTGGGATGTGATTTGGGAAGCCGGTCAGGCATACGGCATCGCGCCCTTGGGCTTCGATGCGCTGGATAAGCTGCGCATCGAAGCCGGTTTGATTTTCGCCGAGCATGAATTCTGCCCGGAAACCAATCCGTTTGAAGCGGGCATCGGTTTTACCACGCCGCTGAAAACCAACGATGAAGATTTTGTCGGGCGTCAGGCGATTGAGCGTCAGGCACCGGAAAGCCGTCATAAATTGATGGGGCTGGCGGTGCAAAGCAATGAACCTGTGCATCACGGCGACAAGATTTACAACGGGCGTTTCCCGGTCGGCGTTGTCACCAGCGCGACCTTTTCGCCGATTTTGAAAAAACAGATCGCGCTGTGCCGTCTGGCACCCGACTTCGCCGCGGTGGATACCGAGCTGGAAGTCGGGCAGCTGGACGGGCAGCAAAAACGCATTCCGGCCAAGGTGGTGGCCTTACCGTTTTACGATCCGGAACGAACCCGGGTGAGAAGTTAATCTATAAATGGGGCTTATCTTGCTCCATTTCAATGAATTTAAGTGATGTCAGGGGGCCGACGAAGGCGACATCATTTATTTGCAATGCTGACAGGCATTGGTTTTGTGGCTTGCGTTTGGATGCCATTTTCAGTCATCGGGGACTTTAAAGGTGGTTAAAAACGTGTTGTTTTGAGCGTTCCAAAAGGGGCGGTTTTGTTTGGCATTGTCGGGAAAGGTTCGGTTTTGGATGCTCGGCGTGTCGTGTTAGACCTGAGGAAGTTGTTCGAAAAAATTGAGATTCGAAACGCACCGCGTATCGGGATTGAGTTTTTTTGAACGATTAGATGGGTCCTTTAATCAACTTTAAGAGGTTTCAATTATGGAGCAATCAGCACCTACATTAGCCAGTTTACAGGCGATGATTGAAATGTCCGATACAATCAATATGGAAATTTTCTATTGGTTCTGTACCGGTCTGATGGTCATTATTCACGTCGGTTTCCTGGCCTATGAGATGGGCGCGTCCCGTCTTAAGAACGCATTGGCGTCCGGGGTTAAGAATATTCTGGCGTTTGCGTTTATGGTTCCCACTTTCTTTTTCATCGGATGGTGGATTTATTTGAGTATGTACAACGGGTTCGTTCCGGATTTCGAAGCAGGCGCCGCCGGGTTGCCTTGGTCGGAAAACATGGGGCCGAACTTGTCGGATAATGCCTCCGGTATCTTCTGGGGTGCTTTCGTGCTGTTCGCAGCGACCACGGCGTCGATTTTCTCGGGCGCGGTCATCGAGCGTATTCGCATGAGTTCCTTCCTGGTTCTGGCGGTTCTGCTGGGGTCTGTGGTGTGGATTTTGGCCGCGTCTTGGGGTTGGCACCCAACCGGTTGGTTGACCACCGAATGGGGCTATCATGACTTTGGTGCCGCCGGTGCCGTGCACATGGTCGCGGGCTTCTTTGCCTTGGGTGTGTTGCTGAATCTGGGCGCACGTATCGGTCGATTCGGTCCGAAGGGCGAAGTGAATACGATTGTCGGTCACAGCGTACCGATGAGCATGATCGGTTTGATGTTGATCGTGGTCGGTTTCTTCGGTTTCCTGGGCGGTTGTATCATCTATATGCCGGGCGCGCAATGGACGTCTATTTTCGGTAACGAAACCACGCTTTCCGCGATTAGTTTCAATACCTTGATGGCGATTGCCGGCGGGATTATCGGGGCTTATGTCATGACACGTCAGCCGTTCTGGATGTTGTCCGGTGCGATTGCCGGTATCGTGGCTTCCGCGCCAGGTCTGGATCTTTACTATCCACCGCTTGCGTTCCTGATCGCCTTCATCGGTGGTGCCGTCGCGCCAATGGTCGATAAGATACTGTCCTCGCGTTTCAAACTCGACGATCCGGTCGGTGCCTTCGGTGTGCACGGTGCCAGTGGTGTGGTCGGTTTGTTGATGCTGGGTGTGTTCAGCGGCTTCCCGAATGTGGTCGAAGGTGCGCCGAACATTTCCTTCATGGGTCAATTGCAAAGTGCGGTTGTCATGGCGCTAGTCGGCTTCATTCCTGGATACTTCGTATCGTTGGTATTGGCGAAGTTCGGTTTGTTGCGTGTGCCACCGAAAGCCGAAATGGCCGGTTTGGACATCGTCGAAGTACCGTTGCAAGCGTATCCTGAATCGGTTCCGGCTTATAACGGCAAAGATGATTCCGGTGTTTCCGTCGGAAAAACCGCTTAATTTGATTTCAGAGTAATATTCAACGTAATAAAGGAGAAATACGATGAATGCGAGTCCAATTACCAGTTGGGAAGGGGCCACGGCCTACTTCACGTTTGCGAATAATCCGACCATGATTGGATTGATTCTTGGCTTGTCCGTATTGGTGACGCTTGGCGTGATTGTTTATTCGTTCTATCACGAAAACCATTCGTATACCGATTACCAATAATTCAGGCAATCCTTCCTTGACGTAATGTCAACCGGTGGACTTCGGTTCACCGGCCTTTTTCTTCCTCCTCTTCTAAATTTATTCCCTCATTGTTTTTGCGTTTGTCTTGTCGCGAATTTGCGCTATCATGATTCAATCCGTCGAGTTTTAAACTCTTTTAGGCGCCGTTTCATCCGACGTTCACACTCATTCAGCGTAAAGAATCATGGCAAAAGACATCAACTGGAAAAAGACCTACGCCGCCGTTTGGCGCGGTAAAAAAGGGCGTTTACGCGCCGTCTCCGATTTGGACAGCATCGCAATGGACGACTTGCTGGGCATCGACACCCAAAAAGCCGAATTCCGTCAAAACCTCGAACAGTTTCTGGACGGCCGACCGCGTAACCATGTGTTGCTGTGGGGTGCGCGTGGCACGGGCAAATCGTCTTTGGTCAAAGCCGCGCTGAACACTTATGGCGATCAAAAACTTCGCGTGGTGGAAGTGGAAAAGCAAGACATCGACGACCTGCCGGAAATCAGCGACTTGTTGCGCGAATTGCCGTGGCGATTCCTGCTGTATTGCGATGACCTGACCTTCGAAGCCGGTGACCCGCGCTATCGTTATTTAAAAGTGTTGATGGAAGGTTCCATCGAGCGCCCGCCGGAAAACATTCTGATGATGGCCACGTCGAATCGTCGTCACTTGGTCAGCGAAAAAATGCAGGACAACCTCGCCGCCACGCTTGGCCCGAACGGTGAAATCCATCATGGTGATACCGTCGAAGAAAGCACCTCGCTGGCGGACCGTTTCGGTTTGCGTTTGTCCTTTTACGCGCCGCCGCAGGATCAATACCTGCAAATGGTGGATCGATTGTTTACCGATTATGCGGGCGACCGTGAAATGTTGCATCGTGAAGCCATTAATTTCGCCACCGCTCGCGGCGGGCGCAGTGGCCGGGTGGCCAAACAGTTCTACAATTATTTCGCCACGCAAATATCCGGTTCGGACAACGAAGGTTAAACTCGCAAACGGTTATCCCGGTTTTCACCAGGCCTGGCGGTTCTTCGAATTGTCTGTCTCACCGGCGAAACGGATAAAACCGTAACAAAAACAAGGTTTGTTACAATAGGCGGATTGTTTAAATAATAAAAAGATAAAACAGGATGTTGTTCATGCGTCGAATGTTACAAGTCGTTTCGTTTTTGGTGGTGGCCGTTGCGGTTTGGGGCAGTGCTCAGGCCGCACAAACCTCGCCGACCAAACAAGCCGCCGTCGCCATGCCGGACGAATACAGCGCCAAAGTCGCCCAGCAGGTTCTGCAACGCGGCGGTAATGCGGTGGACGCTTCCATTGCCGCGGCCCTGACCTTGGCAGTGACCTATCCCGAGGCCGGAAACCTGGGCGGCGGCGGTTTTATGACTTTGTATTTTCCCAAGCCGAAATCCTCGGCTGACGCAGCGCAACAGAATCAGCAGGCGTATTTCCTCGATTACCGCGAAAAAGCCCCGCAAGCCGCGCATCGTGATTTGTATCTGGATGCCAAAAAACGCGTGATTCCGTATCAGTCTCTGGTCGGCTACAAAGCTTCCGGCGTACCGGGCACGGTGTTGGGTTTATGGGAAGCGCACCAAAAATTTGGTTCCATGCCGTGGTGGATGCTGGTGCAACCGGCGATTGATTACGCCGAAAACGGTTTTGTGGTGTCCGAGCATCTGGTCAAAGTCGCCCAATGGTATCAAAACTGGATTGCCGACAAATCCAAACAACCGCTCAATTTCAAAACCTATTTTGGTCATCTCAAAGCCGGGCAAACCTTCAAGCAACCGGAGTTGGCGGAAACCTTGAAACGCATCGCCAAACTCGGGCCTTACGATTTTTATTTTGGTGAAACCGCCGATTTACTGGTCAAGGAAATGCAGTCCAACGGCGGTTTGATTACCCGTCAGGATTTGGCCGATTACCGCGTGAAATGGCGTCAGCCGATTGTCGCTGAATGGAAAGGGCGCGAAGTCATTTCCGCCGCGCCGCCCAGCTCCGGCGGCATCGCCATCGTGCAACTGCTGAAAATGAAAGCCTTGCTGGACGACGAATTCCAAGACGCGCTGGTGTCGATGGACAAAGCCGGTATTCCGCCGGACGCCACGCGCGCCCACTTCTATGCGGAAATGGAAAAACGCGTTTATGCCGACCGCGCCAAATACCTCGGTGACCCGGATTTCGTCGAAGTGCCGATTCAGCAATTGATTTCGGATGCGTATCTGCAACGCCGCGCCAGCGAAGTGAAAATGGACGAGATTTCCGAATCGGAACAAATTCAACCAGGCCTGGGCGAATCGCCGGATACCACGCATTTCTCGGTGGTGGACGGTGACGGGAATGCCGTGTCGAATACCTACACCTTGAATATGCCGTTCGGCAGCGGCGTGGTGGTTTCCGGTGCCGGTTTTCTGATGAACGATGAAATGGACGACTTCAGCACCAAACCCGGAGTGGCGAATGTGTTCGGCGTGGTCGGCGGCAAAGCCAATGAAATCGCCCCGGAAAAACGCATGTTATCCTCCATGTCACCGACCATTCTGGTCAAGGACAATCAAGCCGAAGTCGTGGTCGGCACACCGGGCGGTTCCTCCATTATCACCTCCGTGTTCCAAACCATCGTCAATGTGGTGGACCGCAAAATGCCCGCCCAGCAAGCGGTGGATGCCACACGCGTGCATCATCAACTGCTGCCGAAGGATTTGATTCAATACCACCCCGAACTCGACACCGACACCCGTCAGGCGTTGGAATTGATGGGCTACCGTTTGAAACGCGGTAACTACTTGGGCGACGTGCAATTGATTGTGCAGGACGACAACGGCCTGCAAGCCGCCGCCGATGTGCGCGGCCGAGGTGTCGCCAAGGTGTTTGATATTCCGCCCAGCGTTTCCAAAGATGACTGACGAAACGCAAACAACCGAAACCTCTAAAAACGACTGGCAAGTGTATTTATTACGCTGCGCCGACAACACCCTCTATTGCGGCATCACCAACGACCTGCCACGCCGACTGCGCCAACACAATGGCGAAATTAACGGCGGCGCCAAATACACCCAAGGCCGCCGACCCTGCCAACTGGTCTATTCCGAAAACCATCCCGACAAAAGCCAAGCTTTAAAGCGCGAACTGCAAATCAAAAAATGGCCGAGAAGCCAGAAAGAAGGGCTTTGTATTAGCTAGATTGGATTATCCAAAACTTACCAGGCCTGGTGGTTTTTTTGATTAACGTTTAAGTTGAAAAGTGTGTAGGATAATTACACTAAGTGAGAAAGTTTCGAGGGTGGGGGTTTCTCTAATTATCTAGGTATTTTTACTATAGCCATAAGGGATCAAGAGTATTATGCCAACATTATCGCAAAATTTAGTAATTGACCGTTGTCCTCATTGTTCGGTTGCTAATCCAAATCTATCTGCAAAACAACAATTAGACACTAGAGATCATATGGGGGCGAATTACAGGGTTTGGAATGTCTATGCATGTGAGAGGTGTGGTGGTGTTGTGACTGCTGCTAGTTTCGCTGATCGTGGTGAAGTAGTAGAAATCTATCCTTTGCCAAAATCGATAAAAGAAGATATACCTGAAAGGCCTCGTTCTTTTTTGCAACAAGCTATAGATAGTTTGCATGCACCATCAGGAGCAGTCATGCTCGCAGCAAGCGCTGTGGATTCAATGTTGAAACTAAAGGGGTATGCTAAAGGAAGCCTCTATGATCGAATTGAAAAAACAGTAAAAGATCACGTAATAACGCAAGATATGGCTACTTGGGCGCATGAGGTAAGGTTGGATGCAAATGATCAACGTCATGCCGATGAAGAAGCAAGTCTTCCTTCTCAGGCGGATGCGGAGAGAGTGGTTGATTTTGCTATGGCACTAGCAGAAATACTTTTTGTTTTACCGAGTCGAGTGCAAAGAGGCATTACACAGGCGTAAGATTAATAACTAAAAATATTCTTGCTTGGTAAGCACAACGTCGATAGCCATCGGCTTGGTTGATTTTAATTAAGTCTAGGAACCTTTTCTAAAAACGCCCAGGCCTGGGCGTTTTTTGTATTCATCTTACTGCGCACGCACTGAAAAGGTATCGGTGGCTTTGATTTTAATCACGTCTGGATTAGGGGTGTTGTTTTCAATCAGCCAGGCGATTTCGTCTTGTTGTTGGCTGGCGTCGAAGATTTTTTGCCAGACGCGTTCCGAGACTTGCCAGCGGTAACCGCGTTGGCGCAACGCATCCTTCAAATCAAACGGCGCGCCGGTGGCTTTGATGAGCACTTTTTGCTGGCGCACGGACGCCAGCAGGAAGTGGAAGGCGGGCAGTTGCGATTCGGAAATCGGGAAACTCAGCAAATGAGTGAGGGCTTGCACGTCGTCCAAGGCGCGGTGCGCGCCATAGAAAAACTGCCCGACTTTCCAGCATAAAAACTCTTGGCTGCGCGAGCCGACTTTGGCGAGGTGAAACCAGTCCACCTGGCTGGCGGAGCAGCCCCAAACCTTTTCCACAAACAAATCGTTATAACGTTCCACCACGGGGCGGTCGAAAGCCGCGTTGTGCGCCACGCAAAGTTGCACGTCCGCCAGATCGGCTTCGACTTCTTCCCACGGAATGCGGTGGCCTTGCACGTCTTCCAGGGTCAGGCCGGTCACTTGGGTGACTTCGGGCGTGATTTCGCCTTCCGGTTCGTTGAGGAAGTTTTTGGCGAGTAATACGCGATAGAAGTGGCCTTGCGAATCGAATTCCACTACCTGATAACCCAGTTCGATGATTTCGCACACCGAGGTGTCCAGCCCGGTGGTTTCGGTGTCGATAATGCAGACTTTATGATAATCATCGCCTTGCGGTGCCTGATATTGGGAAACGGCTTGAAAACGGCGCAGGACTTGATAGTCGCCGGAGGCATCGAGTTGTTGGGCGAGGGATTCCAGATTGGTGTCGGTTGTCATAGGCTTGTGTGATTCGCTGTGTTAAAGATGTGAACGCCCATTGTGACAAAACTCGGCAGGGCGGGCAACTGTTTCGCGAAGCGGTTGGCGGTGTGAGTTATCGAATCCAATATTGCACGGCTTGCCACCAGCGCACGTCAAACTGCAGGCGGACGTAAATATACAGCCGGTGATATTGCCGATAAGCGGATTCGATTTCCGCGCTTTTGAGCTGGGCGTGTTGCAACAGCCAGGCGATGCGGCGCGAATGGCTGCGCGGGATGTAACCGAGCAAGCAGGGCGAACCGTTCAGCCAGATTTGCACGGCATGGCGGTCGAATTCATTATCGGGTTCCGGTTTGAGGGTGACGATGGCGCCCGGCGTCAGCAAGCCATGATTTTCCACGGCGTCGGTTTCATAGAAATACACACCTTTGACCGGCAGCACCCAGCTTAAAGACGGGTGCAGGATTCTTTGGGTGAGTTTCTGAAACCAGGTGGACAGCATGAGTTATCCTTTCGAGTCTTCTAACCTTTCATCCTTGGATATTCGGCGGGTCCAAATCCTCGGGATGTGGTTCGATGGTGAGGCTTTGCTGTTTGCACATTTCCCGGCAGATCTGGCAGTGCTTTTGCAGGGATTGCAGCAGTTCGCGGATTTCGTCCTGTTGCAGTTCTTCCAAAAGCTGGTTGTAAAAACAGGTGTGCACCTGAATCATTTCGCCCATCAGTTTCCAGGCTTCGGCTTCGGTCATCAGATAATGGGCTTGGAACAGGCGCATGGCGGGGTGTTCGTATTCCTGATGCGGAATCTCCCAAGGCGGAATGCTCGGCAGTTGCACCTTGGGCAGTTTGTCCAGCAGGAAGGATTGTTCGGATTCGAAATGCGGCAGCATGGAATCGAAAATCCGCGCGGCGTTCGGGTTGTGATGCGCCTGCAAGGTGTGGCCGAAGGTTTGGCAATGGTACATGGATTCTTCAATCATCTCATTGACGGCCGCCAGCACCCAGGCCAGGTTTTTATGGCTGGTTTTCAGGTGCGGGCGTGGCTGGGTTTTGGTGTGGAGTGCGTTCATACCAAATGGCCCTCTTCAATACGGTTCAGGATGGTTTGCGCCTGGTCGTCGGCCAATGCTTCGGAGGTGGCTTGTTCGGTTTGCCCAGTTTTGACCGTGCTGTCACCGTCCGGGTAAATCGGCAAATCGGCCTGATAGAAAATGCCGGTATCGAAGCCGTCGCTGGCGTGAATGGCTTTGGCGGCTTCGATGACGTCGGACGTGGGTTCGACATTCAACGGGCGCATGGTTTTTTGCCATTCCTTTTCTTCGGGGCGGAAGGTCACGCAGGGGCTTTTCACTTCAATCAACGAAAAGCCTTTGTGCTGAATGCCTTCGACAATCAATTTGCTCAAGCCGTTCGGGTCGCCGGAAAAACCGCGGGCGATAAAGCTGGCGCCGGAGGCCAGTGCAATGCCCAGTGGGTTGAAGGAGCGGATGCCGGTGCCGTGCGGCGCGAGTTTGCTGTGCCAGTCCGGCGCGGTGGTGGGCGACGGTTGGCCTTTGGTCATACCGTAAACTTCGTTGTCCATGACGATGTAGGTCATGTTCATATTGCGACGGCAGGCGTGAATGAAGTGGTTGCCGCCGATGGAGTAGCCGTCACCGTCGCCGCCGGCGACCAACACGGTCAAATCCGGGCGATTCAATTTCAAGCCGCTGGCCACGGCCAGAGCACGTCCGTGGACGCCGTGGAATCCGTACACATCCAGGTAGGCGGGCAAGCGGGAGGAACACCCGATGCCGGACACCAGCCCGATTTTCTCTTTCGGCAAATTCAACCAGGCCAGGGCTTTGGTCAAGGCGCGCAAAATGAAAAAGTGACCGCAGCCCGGACACCAGACCGGGTGAATGTCGGACATATAATCATTGGGTTTGGCCGGTCTGGCAGGCTTAGCGGGATTATCCGATTCGGCGGCATTTTGTGTGGTTCTGACTTCCACGTGGTTCAAGGCGTCGGTGCTCATTGGTTATTCTCCAGACAGGCGGTCAAGTGGTGTTCGACACGGGCGGGATTGAACAGAATCGGCCCGGCTTCGGCGATAGAAACGGCTTTGACCGGAATCGCATTTTGCGACAGCAGATAATGATACAACTGGCCGCTGGCGTTTTGTTCGATGACGATGACCTGTTTGCTTTTGAAGTGTTTTTGCAAGGCGTCGGTTTGCAGCGGCATCAACAGACGCAAAGCGATCAAGCCGATGTTGGCGCCGTCGGCATTCAGGTTGTCGATGGCCACGCGCACCGCTTCATAACTGGAACCCCAGGTGATGACGACGGTTTTGGTTTTCGGTGGCAGGTCGAGGCTGGCCCATCGGTCGCCGTAATCGAACTCGGCGATTTTGCGGGCGCGTTTCGCCAGTTGTTCCGAATGGTCGGAGGCCATTGAGGACGGCACGCCGACTTCGGTGTGTTCCAGGCCGTCGGCGGTGTATTGGGTGTCCGGCATGCCCGGCCAGGCAATTGGTGAAATGGCGTCTTCGGTCAGTTGGTAGCGGCGATAAGCGCCTTCCTGCGGTGTGGCGGTTTTGCGTTGCAACCCGAAATCCTGCGGCGGCACCGGGTCGATAATGGCGCGGCATTGTCCCAAATGCTGGTCGGTGACTTCCACCACCAGCGTTTGCAGGGCTTCGGCCAGACCGAGCGACCATTGTGAAATCGGCACCATTTCCTGCACGTTCAACGGTGCAACCACCACGTGCGGCGCTTCACCGTGGAAAGCATACAGCACTTGGTTCAAATCGGTTTGTTCGGATTTGGTGGGAATGCCGGTGGACGGCCCGCCGCGCATCACCGTCACCACCAGCGCGGGTGTTTCGCTGGCGATGGCGAGGCCCATGGCTTCGGTCATCAAGGCAAAGCCGGGGCCGGAGGTGGCGGTCATGCTCGGCAAACCGCCGAAAGAACCGCCGATGACCATGTTCATGGCGGCGAGCTCGTCTTCGGCAATCAGTACATTGCCACCCAGTTGTTCGATGCGCGGCGCAAGGTATTCGACAATGTCGGTGGCGGGGGTGATCGGATAGGCCGCGGCCAGCTTCAAGCCGCCGCGCAGGGCGCCCAGTCCGCAAGCTTCGTTGCCGCTGATGTTCCAGCGCGGCGTGTCGGTGGGCGTCCAATCCGGCAGACGGCAATAGGGTGTTTCCGCCACCAGAGTGGTGCCGATTTTGACGGCTTCCAGCGATTGCTGGACAACCTCGTCGCCTTTTTTGCCGAGGGTTTTGCGCAGGGCGGCTTCTAAGGTGTCCAACGACAGGCCGATTTGTTGGGCGAGAATGCCGAGCGCGAACATGTTGATGCGGCTACCTTTGAGGTTACGCACCGCTTCTTGCAAGGCGACGCCAATCAAGGTGGCACCGGTGTTTTCCACCAGGCCTGGCGGTTTTTCACGGCTGTTGTCGTAAATCACCAGACTGTCCGAGGTCAGCGGGATTTCATCGTGGAAACGTTCGAACTTTAACCAATCCAATGCCAGATGCAGGTGAGAGAATTCGGCAAGGGTTTCGATGGGCCGGTCGGAAAAATGCAGCATCACGGCCGATTCTCCGCCGCGAATCTGTGGACCGAAGGAGCGGTTCATTACGCCGTAAAAGCCCGCCTTGGCCACCGCGTCCAGCAGAATCAACCCGACGGTGACGGCGCCGGTGCCGCCGGAGCCGGAAATGGACACCGCCAAGGTGTTGCGCGGTTCGATTGAGGCTTGGGGCGGCGACGAAGACGAGGCGTTGTCCGACATGAAAGCTCCTTTGCATGTGTGGTTTTATCGGGTATATTTGACCGGAATGAATGTTTCTATTTTAACCCGAAAAATTCATAAATTAGACACCATCTAGCTTGCTACTTGATTCCACAAGAAATATTTTCTCAGTCGGTCGTAATCGTGGATACGACATTTCTTCGAAAATTTCCTTGTGAAACCAAGTTTCTGCGCGATCTTGGCGCAAATTTATGAAATTTTTGGGTTGGAACAATCGAAATTAGGATACACGCCGAAAGCGTCGGGAATCTGCAAATATTATGACGTTTTCGCGACGGTGGGCCGGAAAGGAGAATGCGATGAAATTAGCTTGGTTGAGTTTGGTGTTGGGGGCGGTGTTTGTGTTGAACGGTTGTTCGACGGCGGAAGAACGCGCCTATCAGAAAGAATATCAAAAGGAAGCGGCTAAGGAGTCGCATCAGGAACTGAGCCGCGAAGCGGAAAAAGTTAAAGAATAACGGTTCGCTCAGGTCGGCGTTTAATCGGACGTTTTAAGCTATCAGCGTATTGAGTGCATCCGGCAAACGGTAGTCCTGTTCCATCTCACCGTTTTCGGAAAGCAGCGTCAAACGCACGGCGGTGAGCTGTAAGTCCGGCGCGTTTTCGTCAGCGTCGCCGTGCAGGCGGTCGCCGATAATCGGAAAACCGGCCTGCGCCAGATGAATGCGAATCTGGTGTTTACGGCCGGTGTCGATGGTCACTTCCACCCGACTTTGATGTCGCTCGGCATCATAGGCCAGCCGCGTGACATGACTGCGCGCGGCTTTGCCGTCAATCGGGGCATCCAATGTGACGGTGTCCGGCGGAAATTCCCCTTTTACCCAGGCCTGGTAGATTTTACGAATGTGCGGTTGTCGCGGCTCATCCGGCTCGTCTTCGGCATTTGTGCGCTCAAAACGCTGCGCGAGTTGTTGGGCGGTTTTCTTATTGTGCGCCAACAGCATCAGGCCGTCGGTGGCTTTGTCGAGACGGTGAATCGGCCAGCAGGGGCGTTGGTGCGGCGGTTGCTCGAAATGGTATTCGCTTTCCACCCAGCGGTACAAAGTGGTGTGGTCGCCCCATTTCGAACCTTGCGACAGTACGCCTTTGGGCTTGTACCAAACGCTGTATGTCTGTTCGTCTGCAATCAATACAGGCGAGGGAATCTCGCTGCTTAACACTGTTGGATTGTAGTAAAACGACACCTCGCTACCGGCCGGCAGGACTTTTTTGGCGCGGCGGATTCGGCCAGGTCGGGTTAATTTTGGGGTGTCGCTGTTGGCGTCAGTTTTTTTTAACGGTTCGGCCACCCAGACCGCGCCTTGTTGGCAAAAGCGTTTTAAGGCTTGATTGGAAAAGGTCACGCCGTCCGGTAAATGCGTTTGCAAGGCGTCCAGAAGCGATTGTTCCTGCGCCAGCGTAAAGTGGCATTCAAACGGTGTTTCGGTGGTCTTTTCGATGTCGGGTGTCGTGGTCATGGGAATATTTTACGGGATTCTCATGACTTGCGGTGGCTTCATCGGTAAATTGTCGAGCATCGACGGTTTTTGCAGTACAATTTGTCGCATTGCAATCAAAGATGGTTCAGCCGAGTGCAAACATTACAACTGGATACTGAAACAATCGAGGTGGTTAAAACCACCCGCCGCGGTTCGATTGCCCTGAAAGTCGAACCCGACCGCATCGCCCTGATGGTGCCGAAACAATTTTCCGATGCGACAATCGAATCCCTGATCGAAAACGAGCGGGATTGGTTGTTGCAGCAAATCCGCCAGCATCAGGCGGAAATGCCGAAACGCCTGCTGTTGAAAAACGGCCACGAGCTGTTGCTGTTCGGCGAAAAAATCCTGTTCAAAGAAGATCATCATACCCCGGTGAAAACCCTGTCGGTGGCGCTGGACGGCGCGCATTTGATGGCGTATATGAAAACCGCCCGCGCTTTGAAAGACCCGCAAGCCACACAGCGCAAAAAAGTGGTGCAGTTTTTCAGCGAGCAACTGCAAACTTATCTGGAACCGCGCTTACAGATGTTTGCTGAGCAAATCGGGGTGCAGCCCACCGAAGTGACCATCCGCAATTACAAATCCCGTTGGGGCAGTTGCTACACCGACGGGCGAGTGCAGTTCAACTGGCGGCTGGCGATGGCGCCGAAAGCGGTGGTGGATTATGTGATTCAACATGAGTTGTGTCATTTGATTCATCCGAATCATTCCGCCGATTACTGGGCGCTGGTGGCGCGCCATTGCCCGGATTTCGAGACCCATAAACAGTGGCTGAAAGATAACGGCGCGGCACTGATTGCCTTTTAGAAGACGGAAGTTTTAAACCCAAATTTCAAACCTAAATTCAAACCCTAGGAAAGGACGCAGTATGGATAAGAAGCAGGAAGACATTCAACCCATTGTGGAAAATGAAATCACGCCCGTGACCGAACCGGAAGCGCCAGTCCGGTACGCCGGTTTCTGGAAGCGTTTGGCGGCGTATATCATCGACTTTGTGGTGATTTCGTTTGTGTTTGTCATCATCGGTTTTGCCCTGGCCTTGATGGGGTTGGTGGACTTGAATCAGGAAGTGCCGATGGAGGAATACGACAATACGGTGGATTTGGGGTCGATTCTGATTACCTGGGGGTACTTTGCGTTGATGGAATCGTCGTCGAAGCAAGGCACGTTGGGCAAGATGGCACTGGGCATTAAAGTTACCGATTACGACGGTCAGCGCATTTCGTTTCTGCGTGCTACCGGGCGCTTTTTCGGAAAATACCTGTCGGCGATTTTGTTGATGATCGGTTTCCTGATGATTGCCTTCACCGCCCGAAAACAAGGCTTGCACGATATTTTGGCGCGCACTTTGGTCGTCAATCAACGTTAAGTTTTATCTTTATTTTCACCAGGCCTGGGCGTTTTTGTTTCTGACAATGTATGACGCCGCTCAGGCCGTGGTTTGAATCTGACGGCGCACACTCAGCCAGAGCAACAGCGCCAGCATCACCAGTATCGCTTGCGATATCGCCATCCATTGCAGACTGTGCTGCACATACGGCACCACCAGCGCGGCGACTAATCCCGCCATCCCCATTTGAAAGAGACTTTGCACCGAACTGGCCAGACCGCGTTGGCTCGGCAAGCAATCCAGTGCCACCAAACTGAGGCCGGGGTTCGCCATGGCAAACGCAAACGAATAGAGCACCAGCGGCGCAATGACCAGCCAGGCCTGAACCGGCAAGAAGCTTTCAAAGATGAGATTGATGATGACCGCCAAACTTGCCAGCGCAAAAGCAACATTGATTAAGGTGGTGGCTTTGAATCGGTGGGTGAGGCGGTGAATCAGAATGGAACCGACCAGCACGCCGGACACCACCGGCACAAACAGTATCCAGAAATCCCGTTCACCGAGTTTCAGGTGGTCGAACACCACGCTGGCGGCACCGGCCACATAGACAAAGAATCCGCCGATAATAAACCCTTGGGCGGCCACCAGCCGCAAAAACTGCGGATGCACCAGACTTTGCCAGTAGCCTTTGAGGATGCGAAGCGGGTGAATGGATTGTACGTGTTCGGGGGATTGGGACTCTTTCACCCGCAGGGAAAACAGCATAATGATGATGACGCTGTAAATCGCCAGAAAATAAAACACCGAGCGCCAGCCCAGGTGCATTTCCAACCAACCGCCGATAATCGGGGCCAATGCCGGGGCCGCGGTGAACAGCATCATCATCAACGCCATGGCTTTTTGCGCTTCGTCGCCCTGAAAGAAATCGCGCAACATGGCGCGGCTCGCGACCAGACTGCCCGCCAACATCGTGCCTTGCAAGGCGCGACCCAGCAACAGGGTTTCGATGTTCTGTGCCAAGGCGCTGAGAATGGAGGCGGCCAAATACCCAACCAAGCTGATGAGAATAATCGGTTTGCGTCCCCAACGGTCGGCCATCGGCCCCCAAAACAGTGTTGCCAAGGCGAAACTGATGAGGTAAATGGCCAGCGTTTGCGAGAGTAAATCCCGATTCGCGGACAGCTCGGCTTCAATGGCCGGAAAAGAGGGCAAATAGGTGTCGATGGTGAAAGGCGCGAGCATGCCAATCATGGCGACGACCACGATTAAGAACATCGGTGACAGATTGGCGGCCGAAGGGTTGGACGATGAAAGGGATGGCATGGATTTGGTCGGTTCGTGTTTAATTTGAAAGCATTTATTGTAACGCGTTCAGACGGAGGACGAAACTTGAAGAGGGGCTTGTCGGGCCATTAATGTGCGTGGGTCAGAAATAAAAAAACCTCCCATTTTCATCCTGAAAAGGGAGGTCGGCTGAGGAGAGTGGGTTGGGCTTAAACCGCGACGACGGTGATGGTACTCAGCCACCACATCAGTGCGACTGAACCAAAGGTCAGGATCAAGCCCCAGATAATTGCTTTAATGCCATTCATAATATTACTCCTTAACAGCCGGCATGGCTGCGTAGTAATCCGCCAGACCTTGAATTTCTTCGTCGGTCAGGTCATGAGTGAATTGCGACATCCCTTGGTTGACGTCGTTATGGCGTTGGCCGTCCTGATAGGCTTTCATGGTGCGGACAAAGTACTCCGGTACCTGACCGGCCAAGGACGGTACGACACCGTGGCCTTCACCGTGTACACCGTGGCAGGACGCACAAGGCGTAATCATACGATTGACGTCACCTTTACGTACCAAACGGTCAATTTTAGGATCAACATCGGTGCTGTCTGTCCAGTTGGTCAGCGGTTGCTCGGCATAGAAAGCCGCCAAATCGGCGATTTCCTGATCGTTCATGCTTTGCGCCAGTTTCACCATAATATTGGCTTGTTTGTAGTTTTCCCAGCGACGCCCATCGCGATAATCCAACATCATTTTGATGGTGTATTCTTTCGGCATCCCGTTGATGGACGCGTAGTTACGGGAAGGGGATTTACCCGTTTCGCCGTGACAGGCGGCACACATCCATTGGTCGCTCAATTCTTTGCCGTTGGCAGCATTACCAGCCGGCATTTTGTTGAGCGTGTTCTGCAACGCGAAGTTGGTCCAAGGGTTGGCCTCTGGCTTTTCACCGTGACCACCGGCTAACGCCGCACCGCTGAGTCCGATAAAGGCGGCCGTGCAGGCGGAAATTAAAGTTCGTTTTAACATTGTCATTACCTCACACCTTTATCAAGAGAATACGTCTTTCACAAATTCACGTTGCCAGTTCTTTTGATAAACGGCTTCGAGAATCGGCTGAGCCGGTTTGTCGGTAATCGGCGAAACACCGGCCGATTTGCCTTTTGGCTGAATCAAACCGTCACGCACCTCGTAGATGGCGGCAATGGATACCCCGTAGTTCTGACCAGCCAAGCTGTAACAGACGTTGGAGTAAATGGCTTTTTGCAGTTGATTCCCTTTCAACGTATCGGCCACCGCTTGCGCACAGACTTTGGCCTGCGAGTTGGCGGAGTAACCGGATTTCGGCATCGCATCGGCAATGCTACTGTCGCCCAGAACGTAAACTTCTTTGTGAATCGTGGATTCGAACGAGTTACGGTCAATCGGGCACCAGCCGGAACGATCCGTCAAACCGAGTTTTTGCGCCAGTTTACCGGCACGTTGGTTCGGGATAATGTTGATGACATCCGCTTTGTACTCGCCGAATTCGGTGAGGACGGTTTTGTTTTTGGCGTCCAGCCCAACGACTTTACCGCCATCGGAACCCGGTATCCATTCCAGAAGGGCGTTATCGGTTTTATAACCGTAGAGGCGTTCCCAAGCTTTTTTGAACGGTACGTCTTTGGTGAAGCGTTCTTTCGGGTCCAACACAATCAGCTTGGCTGTCGGGTTGAAGTTCTTGAAGTGCTCCGCAAAGAAGGACGCGCGTTCATAAGGCCCAGGCGGGCAACGGAACGGGTTTTGCGGTGGTGCGATAATGGCGACGCCGCCTTTACGCATGCCGAACAATTGATCGCGCAGCTTCAAGGTTTGCGGGCCGGCTTTGTAGGCGTGCGGGAAATCGCCCGCGGCCAACTCGGCGTTATAGCCTTCGTAATCTTCAAATTTGAAGTCGATACCCGGTGAGACCACCAGTTTGTCGTATTGGAAGCTGTGGCCTTTTTCGGTGCGCACGGTTTTCTTGTCGAAGTCGGCACCGACGACTTTGTCGATGACCACATTCACGTTGTATTTTGACTTGATGGTGTTCAGGTTGAACGTCAAATCATCCAAAGTGTGCATACCGACGATGACGTCGTTGCTTCGCAAGCAGGTGATGTATTCCGGATACTGTTCAATGATGGTGATTTTGACGTCCGGATCGGCAAATCGCAGGTACTTTGAAAAAGTGGACCCACCGACACCGCCGCCGAGTACCACAACGTGTGGCGCGGACTTGGCGTAGGCTTTATTACTTGCGCCGAAAATGCCGGTCCCGGCCACAGCCGCGGCACCGAACACTTTGATCAGATCGCGTCGTGTGATTTTACGATCGAAAGTCATGTTTTCTAATTGGCTCATTCTTGACCTCCTGTCGAACCGGCTTTCTGTGCCGCCAACGACTCTTTTAAACTGGTTTCTTCCCAAGGCTTCATCGGTTGTTTGACGAACCATTCCGCCATGGCTTTGATTTCTTCATCTGTGAAGCCGCGCGCGACTCGGTCCATAATGACCGCCGGGCGCGTACCTTCACGATAAGCAATCATCGCTTCGGTGAATTGTTCGACCGACATGCCCGCCAACGGCGGCATGGCTTCTTGCAGTTCCTGCCCGTTGGTGCCGTGGCAAGGTGCACATTGCCAAGCCATGGCCTGGCCGGAGGCCGTTGGTGTTTTAACATCCGCTTGCGCAGCGTGCGTTCCGGCCAGGGTGAGGGCACAGAATGAGACGGTTAATAATTGTTTTTTCATTGTCTTCTCCTTACAGTGACCAGATATAGAAGCCAACCGCAAAGAACTGGACCATCCACAGGGTCATGATCCAAATTGCGATGGTGCCCATCTTATTGACGGTTTCGCCCGGCGTGTAAACGCCGACGGTTTGCCCGGCTTTCCAAGCGATGGTCAGGAAGTAAGCCAAGACGCTACCGCCGACAATCGCAAAGGTCAGGAAGAACAAGCCGGTGGAATACCAGTCTGTAATCACTTTGTAGTCGAAGAAACTGTAGTTGAAGAATCCGTTCAGGATGTCGTAACGCAACACTTCACGTGAGATGGCGACAATCAAACCGACCACTAGGCCCATTGGCAAGGCCATGTAGCTGCAGATGCGGGCTTCGCCTCTGAGACGAATCAAGCCCCAAATACCGTAGAACAGAACCGCGGCGCCACCGAGGATACCCCAGAAGGACGTGGCGAAATTGCCGGCAGTTTCCGGTAAGGTCATCATCCAACCGATGTACAGCACGGTTGAAATCACCGAACCGGCCAGCATCCATTTTTTGCCGACGCTTGCCGCCCAGTTCAAGTAGTCGTGATCGGCATCTTCACGCACCGACTTAAAGCGACGGTAGGTGACCAACATCGCACCGGCAACCGGAATCGCCAAACTGATGAAGAACGCAAAGCGCCAAGGGCTGAAGGCATGCAGTTGGGAACCGGAATAGTCCAGGGTGCCGTTCTGCATATACCATTCTTGCCACAGTTCAGGGTGCAACATTTGTTTGGTCAAACTGTGCATGATGAAACCGACGACCAACATCAACGCCAAGCTGACAACCATCGACCAGCGTGATTTCGGCTGAAGAGTTTTGTCTTTTTCTTTGTTGTTGCGGAAGTAATAGAAGTACATCGCCCAATACGCCAGAATCAGAAGGACGATAAAGGAGATGACCCAGTCGGCGGACAGCACGTTGGACGTGTACCAGTGCGGATCATAGGTGACCTGCACGAACAGCAACGGAGCGACCCCGATTACAATGGCGACCGAAACGGACACCTTGGCGATTTCCAGCATGGCGGCGCCCAGGCGACGCCAGTAAGCGTTCTGGCTGAAAGCGCCGATGAGCGTAATCAAAGAGGTGCCCAGCATCAACTGCACAAAGAAAATGTGCATGGCGAAGGTCAATACCCCTAACGCAATGAAAACAATCGGATAGGTTGGAATCCCTGCGGGGTTACGCAGGGCATACATCATCTCAGTAACCTGAGCAACTTGAGCAGCATCCATTATTTGCCCTCCTGTTCAACGGTCAGACGTGCAACTTTGTCGTCGGCTTGTTTAATGGCCAACGCACGGTCACGGTCTGAAATTTCTTTGTCAATCGCCGCAGTGACGGCGGCTTGTCCGCCTTCCTTGTTCATGACCAAGAAGGCCGACAAGGCTTTGACTTCCGACTCCAGCATCGGCATTTTCGGCATGTAAGCGATGTTGCCGGTGGTGAGGACACCCCGTACATACTCTTCCATGCGTGCTTGCGTGATGCCGTCCGGGAAGTAACGGTGTAGCGGACGAATGCCGCTTTCACTTGGCGAGTGACAGTTTGAACAATAGGTCATGGCGATGAATTCACCGGCTTGGATCATATTGCCGTTATTGACTTCTTTCAGGTGTTCAGGCGTAAAAGGGTGCGCCTTGAGGATACCGACTTTTTCGATGGTTGGCAGTTGCGATTTGATGTCCATACCCGGGACGTCGCGTCCAACGACCTGGTTGGAGTAAACGTATTGACCGGCGACCCAGGGTTTACGCATGGATTCACGTGCGGTTTCCTCCGGCCACAGACCGGCCACCAGAATGATGACCGCCATGGCACCGGCAAAGCCTTGAACCAATACTTGAGGACGTAGCATGGTGATGATGAAATACGCCAGGGTACCTGCCAAGACCGCCATGATGCTGGCCTGGAAGTAATCCGGCAAACGGTTTTCCATGACCAGAATCGCTTGGCCTGGAACGGAGGTCATATACCATTGGAACATGGCCGCACCGATCAAGGTGGAGATAATCCCCAGCCAACCCAATTTACGCGCCATTTCCTTTTTGAAGGCCGGGTCTTTGATGCCGGAGATGATGATACCGCCGACCACCGCGGTCATGGTGAACATGAACGCCATACGCATACCCAGTTGAGCAAAGGTGTTGGTGCCGTAGAAACCGTTCAGGTAACCGCCTTCTTCAAACCACATCTCTTTTCCCGGAACCATCATGAACGACAGAATCCCGACGATGATGACCATGGTGGCCAGAGAGGCAATCCCGAAAATCAGCGAAATCTTCATGTGGGTTTTCTTATCCACTTTGCCGACCAGATACACAATCATATATACACCGACCACTTCGATCACGAAGAAGACCCATTCGGTGGCCCACTTCCATACGAAGGAGTGAATCAGCGCGCCGATCCCATTCGGGCTGGCGACGGTGGTCGAATACCAGATGCCCGGACCGGTTATGGAACCGGCCACATAGGTGAAGACCAATAGGAAAAGGCCGTATTTCTTGATGAAATCCAGCAAGTCTTCACGGTCTTCTTTGTAGGCTTTGTGAGACAGGTAGGCAAAGAGAAGTGCGGCCCCCACGGAAGTGTGGGAGGCTAACACATGAAAGGTTGCGATAAGCGCAACCACCCAGCCCGAACCGACGATTGGTTCGTACCAGGTTGGATATAAGCTGATTAAATCCATCTTGCTATTCCTCGATATTAATATCTTTTATCTTATATAAGCCTAAGTTATGGCTTTGCGGCAATCTTAAATATTCAACGTGGTTTATGGAATTAGAAAATATTTATATTTATGGGTGTATAAATTTTAATGATAAGTGAAATGCGCTAAGAATCAATCGGTTATGGAAAGACTAGCGTCACACTTGAATCAAAGCCTCCATGGTTTTTTCACATTTCAATGAAAAGGTCAAAATTCATTATAGGTAAATGTACATACAATAAAACCCTTTTCTTGCATTAAGTCTATTTTTAAACCTCTTGTTTTGTAAGGTTTTTACCGTTTTTGGAATCAAAACGCAGACTTCTTTTTTACCCCAATCAGTTTTTTTGATTGGAACTAGAATGAATGTTCTAGAATAATTATTCTAAATTAATTCAAGGAGGAATGCATGGCGAATTTTTTCGATGCTTCCGATATCAGTCCGTCTAAGAAACGTATTTTGCAAAGTGCATTGACCTTGTTCGTGGAAAAAGGGTTTTTCAATACCTCGATTCCGGACCTGGTGGAGCACTCCGGTGTCAGCACCGGTTCGATTTACCATGCCTTTAAAGACAAGGAAGCGCTGGCCACGGAGTTGATGCACCATTTGCTGGCCACCATCGAAGCGGAGCAGGCCGATATTTTGGCGCGGCACCAAACGGTTAAAGCGCGTTATTTCGCCTTGGTGGAGTGGATGTTGCGTTTTGCGGAAGCCTATCCGGATGTGGAGCAGTTTATTTTGTATGCGCGCCACAAGGAATTCATGCCGTCGGTGAAACCGATCTGCTCGGCGAAACCTTTTATGACATTACGGGACGTCATTCTGGAAGGACAGGAAACCGGTGTATTGCGACAAATGGATGTGATGGTGGCATCGTCCATTGCCTATGGCAGCGTTTTGCGTTTGATTCAACTGTATTTGGACGGTGTCTTGAGCACACCGTTGATGACGCATTTCGACGAGCTGACCGAGGCGGCTTGGCGGGCTTTGGCGGCGGAATGATGGCGTCAGTTCGATGAACATATTTTTACAATGAGAGTTTTGCACGAGTGGGGCGCGAGTAAAAAATGAGATAAAGTTTTTCTGAATTAGACGGAAAATGAAGTTAATAGCTGGCTATTAACGAGTTTTTCAACGACATTCAGGAAGATTTTAGCCATTTTTAGCCGTGCATCCATCTCGTGCAAAGCTCTCACAATAAACCTCAAGGAGCGAAAATGACTTTAAAGATGGATTTGATTTGGTGGTATTGGGCCATTACGGATGCGCTGTTGATTGCCGGTGTGGCGGGTGTGTCTTATGGCATTGAGGCGGCGATTGTCTTCAACGTGATACAGGTGGTGCATTTCTATGCCCGTACTCCGGATGTAAAAGCCTTCCCCGTGCAAGTGCGTTTGGCCTATCTGGCACTGTTGCTGGTCGCGTTGTATCCGCCGTTGTTCTTCCTGTATTACCTCATTATTTTGGGCACTTCCGCGATGGTATTCTTCGACTATTGCTTCCTGGCGCGTTTCATGTCGCTGATGCCGTGGAATCACTCCGAGCGCTTCAGCTGGGGATTGATTCGCTCCACCTTCTTTTCCAAACCGGTGGACGGCTCGGTGCAGAAAGCCTGAATAAAACGGATTTTAAAGAGTGAATTGATTGAACGTATTTGAAAGGAAAATATTATGCGACACTTATTATCAACGTTGATTTTGTCGTCTGGTTTCATGTCCTGTGCGGCCCTGGCCGCAGGGGATAAAACCGGAGACCCGTATGTGATGGGGTTTGAAATCTATGCCAAGGAAATGGGCGGAGACGCCACTTACAGCGGCTATGCACAAGAAGTGGTCAAAACCGAACGCAAGGCCGGTTACATTGGTCCGACGGTGTATTTACCGAAGCCGGTGAAAGTCATGGACGGAGTGTATACCGTGGTCGGCAGTCTGATTTGGCATAATCCATCCAATTACGGGTTGAACAACAATCTGACGTTTATGATTTTTGAAGACGGCGTTTTTGTCTTCAATGCCGGGCCGAACCCTGCGGTGGCCGCGGCGTTTCATAAAATGATCCGCTCCTATACCGATAAGCCGGTGAAATGGGTGGCCGTGGAAAACAGCCAGGGACATGCTTACCTCGGAGCGAGTTATTGGGTGGATGTGGGCGTGAAGAACCTGTATTCGCACAAACGCGCCAATGACGATTTCCATAAAGGATTTGCCCATATCAAAGAACATTGGTCCACTCGTGTGGGAAGGGAAATCACCCATTCGGCACGTGACGTGTCGGATCAATTCACCACCTTTGAAGATAAGCTGACCGTGGATGTCGGCGGCCGAGAAACCGTCGAGGTGCTGAACTTCGGGCCGGGACACACGCCGGGGTCGACATTGGTGTATGTGCCGAGTCGAAAACTGTTGCTTACCGGGGATTTGGCTTATAATAGCCGGATGCTGGCATTGTTCTCCTACACCAACACCTTGCATTGGGTGGAGTCGTTCGACCGGATGATGGCCGCGATGCCCAACGATGTCAAAGTGATTCCGGGGCACGGTGCGCCGACTGATATGGCGACCATCAAACGCGATACGTATGATTATTTGACCTATATGCAAACCGAAGTGCAGAAAATCATCGACCGGGATGGTGTGGAAGAGGACGCTTTGGAAATCGACCAGTCAATGTACCAAGATCGTCCGGTCTTCGAGCAGACCCATCGAAACAACGCCAGTCATATTTACCGAGAGATGACCGGCGGTGATTTAGGTGAAAACTTCGAGTAACGTCAAGAGGTTGGTTCATCCGCACCGACAGTCGGATTTAGGGTGAACCGTGACTAACCTTTCAAGGCTCCATCTCCATGATGGGGCCTTTTTTATTTACAGCCTCCGTATAGGACTGTATACCAGCCATCTTGGAATGGTGTTTTACCGCATTTTGTTCCAAGCTTTCCTATCGGGATGAACCGCTTTTCGATAGGGTCATTTTTGACCAGGCCTGGTCGCTTTTTGGATGGGGATTCACCCTCATTGGGATGGATTTTATGTGGCCGTCAAACCCTTCAATTAAAAAAAAAGCCCTTTCATTTTGAATTTTAAGAAAAATCAATGGTTTTTAAGTGATTGAAAAGTAAGGATATATTTTCAAAGCATTGATTATCGTCAATTCTAATCATCATGCCTTTCAATTAGTCACCTATAGGTTGGCGCACTAATATTGCACTTGAATTTATTTCAACTCCAAAAACAAGGAGAGCATTTATGGCGAGTAAAACGTTTGACGCTGGTGTACAGGATTACCAGCTGACTTATTGGACACCAGATTATACGCCTCTGGATACAGATCTATTGGCTTGTTTCAAAGTTGTCCCTCAAGAAGGTGTACCGCGTGAAGAGGCAGCAGCAGCTGTAGCGGCAGAATCATCAACGGGTACTTGGACGACAGTTTGGACGGATTTGTTGACAGACATGGAGTTCTACAAAGGTCGTGCGTACAGAATCGAAGATGTACCTGGTGACAAGAACGCATTCTATGCATTCATCGCTTACCCGTTGGATCTTTTCGAAGAAGGGTCTGTTGTAAACGTATTGACTTCATTGGTAGGTAACGTATTCGGGTTTAAAGCCGTACGTTCACTTCGTTTGGAAGATCTACGTTTCCCAATGGCATTCATCAAAACGTGTGGTGGACCACCATCCGGGATTCAAGTTGAGCGTGACAAGTTGAACAAATACGGTCGTCCTATGTTGGGTTGTACCATCAAGCCAAAACTAGGTCTTTCCGCTAAGAACTACGGACGTGCCGTGTATGAATGTTTGCGCGGTGGTCTGGATTTGACCAAGGATGACGAAAACATCAACTCACAACCATTCCAGCGTTGGAGAGATCGTTTTGAATTCGTCGCCGAAGCGGTTGATAAAGCGACTGCGGAAACCGGTGAGCGTAAAGGTCACTACTTGAACGTTACCGCCGGTACCGTTGAAGAAATGATGAAGCGTGCCGAGTTCGCTAAAGAACTGGGTCAGCCAATCATTATGCATGACTTCTTGACTGCAGGTTTCACGGCCAATACGACGTTGGCGAACTGGTGCCGTGAGAATGGCATGTTGTTGCACATTCACCGTGCGATGCACGCCGTAATCGACCGTAACCCGAACCATGGTATCCACTTCCGTGTATTGGCTAAGTGTCTACGTTTGTCAGGTGGTGACCACCTACATACCGGTACGGTTGTTGGTAAGTTGGAAGGTGACCGTGCTTCAACGCTTGGTTTCGTTGATCAGCTTCGTGAAGCCTTTGTTCCGGAAGATCGTTCACGTGGTGTGTTCTTTGATCAGGATTGGGGTTCCATGCCAGGTGTTATGGCCGTGGCGTCCGGTGGTATCCACGTATGGCATATGCCGGCATTGGTGAATATCTTCGGTGACGATTCCGTTCTTCAGTTCGGTGGCGGTACGCAAGGTCACCCAGGCGGTAACGCAGCCGGTGCGGCAGCTAACCGTGTGGCGTTGGAAGCTTGTGTTAAAGCACGTAACGAAGGGCGTGACCTGGAAAGAGAGGGTGGAGACATCTTGAGAGACGCGGCTCGTACGAGTAAAGAATTGGCAGTCGCTCTGGAGACTTGGAAAGAAATCAAGTTCGAGTTCGATACCGTTGACAAATTGGATGTGGGCTAAGCCGCATCTTATTTGAATGAATCCTAACAATACAAGGAGATAAAAATGTCAATGCAAACAGATGATTACCGTACTCAGTACACGTTGGAAACCTTCTCGTTTTTACCGGAGTTCAATGCGGATGAAGTTTACGATCAGATTGTTTACATCATCAACCAGGGTTGGACGCCAGCTCTAGAGCATGAAGATCCGGCCAATGCCTCAGCGCATTACTGGGGAATGTGGAAGTTGCCATTGTTTGGTACACGTGATCCAAATGAAGTGTTGGTTGAGTTGGACGCTTGTCGCGCCGCTTACCCAAACCACTTGATTCGTTTGATCGGATATGACAACTACACTCAGTGCCAAGGGCACAACTTTGTAGTTTACCGTCCTCGCGGAATGTAATTCGCACGGAACGAATAACGAGATTAAACGAGTCATCAAGACGAAAAGGAGGCTTTAGCATGAGTAACAATGCTCAAAGCGGTCGAGCCGCAGCGATTGCACGCCGAAAATCACAGGTAAAAGGGAAGGGAGGACAGTCGTCGGCTTCGACAGCGACTCGTCAGCGTCCATCCACACCCGAGCCGGTTGCGACAACGGCGGCGCCTGCACCTACTCCGGTTGCTTCTAAGCCGTCTCGCTCTCGTCGTCAAGTCTCTGCTGCAGCGCCAACTCCGGCGTCCGCGGCAGGTCGTGAAGCGGCGAAGCAGAAAAGACAGCAACAGAAGCACGGGAAAAGTGCGGCAGATGCGGCTAAGTCAACGTCTCGCCCTGGTCAGAAGGCGAAAGCCAAGCAAAAACCGGAAGAGCCGATTGTGGAACCTCGTCAGTCTAAGACACCTAAGCCTGCAGCTCGCTCAGAACGCCGTAAAGCGGTAAAACCTGAAGTGGCCGTGCAACCGAGCGGACGCCTTCAATCGAAGGCATACCGTCAGGCACAAGCTAAAGGCAAAGCTGGACAGGAGGCCTTTAAATCCAAAGGAACAAGTCAATCTGGTGCGAAAGCCAAGTTGGCGAACCCGGATGCATCGACACGCGAAATTGCAAAACAAGTTCGTGCAGAAAAATGCGCTAAAGGCAAAACCTGTTCAACTGGTGGTTCACGCCCCATGCGCCAACCGAGAAATAGCGAGTCTTTGCCACAAAAAGTAGGCGAGTCACAAACCTTAAGCGGTCAAGCTGTTTCCGGTACGCAAGTCGGTCAAGGTGAAAAGAAAATGACAGGTGCCGAAACCGGTGCATGTCAATTGGTGAGTGGCACGGAGTATTTGGGTTCGGAAGAGTTCCATACAAACTGTGGTTCTCAACCGGAGGCGAAGCCTGCAAAAGTCACGCAGACACAAACCACTCGTGGTCAAAGTGTCAGCGGAACGGAAGTCGGACGTGCCGAGAAGATGACGGGTAACGAAACAGGGACTTGTTCATCCATTACAGGGACCGAGTACTTACCGGCAGACCAAAGCCAAATGTACTGTGGTGCAACCCCTGCAAAAGCTAAGGCAACCGGATTTTCGGTGATGTCTCAGCCGGCGCAGAAAAGTGGTGAAAAAATCACCGGTGGCGACAATCGTCGGTCTCAATCGACAACGATCAAGCCAAAAACACCAGCGAAAGCACCTCAAAAGGTAATGCCTTCGCAAACTGCAAAAGGCAATACCACGACAGGAACGCAGGTTGGTCGTTTGCAAGCGGTGACTGGCGGTGACGCAGGAACTTGTAAGTCTGTTACAGGAACCGGTTATCAAAGTGCCGAAGAAGCTGAGACTTTATGTCAAATGCCGGCAACGGATACCGCAACTAAGGTAACGGCTTCTGGAACCAGCCGTGGTCAAAAGGTCACAGGGGAACGCAGCGGTGCTTACTACGGTATGACCGGCGCGGAAACGGGTGATTGTCAAGCGGTAACCGGCACACCTTATACGGGCGCTGAGCAAACACAATTGTGTTCGGTTGATCAGCAAACTGAAATAAAGGTTCGGCAGCGTCAAGGCGCTAACCCATCCATTTCAGGTGTTCAACCGGGGCCTCAGGGACTAACAGGTGCACAAAAAGGTGCTTGTGAATTGGTTTCCGGGACGCATTATCAAGGCAAGGATCAAACGGCCATGGTATGTGACTCTAACAATGCCGCCGCACCGGGCGAGTCGGATTTTCCGATGATGCTGGGGCAAGCACAAGCACAAGCCGCTCCGGTGGCCATGGCTGAGCCAGCGCCGGAACAAGGGTCGAGAATTACCGGTGACGGATGGGACAGAGGTTCCAAAGTAACCGGTACGGATGGACCTTGGGCGGCACAGCGTAATGCGTCGGTTCGTGGTACAGCTAAACAGTCTCCTATGGCGGCTGCGCAGTTTACGCCAGGGGCCAATGCCGAAGTACCTATGAGTCCGATTACGGGGTCATCCGGTAATACCGACACGGGCGCGAAAGTGACTTTGTCGGGCGGTGCTAGAGCTTAATGATTGTGTAACGAAAGTGTGAGTGTTAGATGAATTCTACAAAAAAGAACTATCGTCAAAAGTCATTGTTCTGGAAGCCGATTCCATCGAATCCTTTGTGGCAACAACAGAAGCCGACTGCTCATGGTTCAACGGTTGTAGCGGATACGATGGATGAAATCGGAAGACAGGACAGAGTTGATACAACTCTGGCAATGACCGGCACTCATGTTTTGGTTAACGAGGCTCAAAATGAATTGTTGCGTCGCTATGAAATGGATATCAAGGCACGTTTTGATGATATCGAAGCCGTTTTGAAAGACATTTTGACGCAGCAGGGCAAACCGGGCTTTGTGGCTTGGGCTAACCAAACGTTGTTTGCAAAGTTGGGTGTAAAGCTGACAGAAGACGATTGGCAATCTGAATTGAATTTTCAATCTCAGAAAGCGTTTCAGAAACTGTACGCCAAAATCCTCTTTGCACAATTTATTCGAATGTCGGAAGACTTCTATATCAATGACCCATTAATGGGCCAGCGAAAACAAGAAGCCGAACGTATTTTTAAAGAAGCAGGGTTTCACGCAGTAGGCATTGCGCCTTGTGCGGATGGACGTCTTGCTCATGTAGTCAGTTATGTACTCAGACTGCCTTATGACGCTGTGAGAAGAAAGGCCCATGCGGGTTCATTATTCGATATCAGTGAAAGTGTCAGAAACTGGGTGTTTATTGAACACACGCGGTTCAGAGAAGGTAAGCCAAATGCGGCTGAAGAACCGACGCGTTATTTAAAGATTGCGGTATATCACTTTTCGAAAGCCGACCCGACCCATCAAGGTTGTGCCGCACACGGGAGTGATGACCAAAAAGCAGCGGAGGCTGCATTGACAAAGCTCAAGGATTTTAGGCAGGCAATTGAAAACCGTTTCGGGTGTGGTGCCAGTGTTCAAACCTTGTTGATCGGAATGAATACCGACGACGACAGTTTGAAAATCCATATCCCTAACGAGCAAGGCAAGGTGTGTTTGCAGCGTTTTGTGGAAACCGACCAGTTATATCAGCAAACCGCTGACCTGTCGGCAGACCAGGCGAAGCAAGCGATTGAGCACGCAATCGACGATTGCAATTTGAATCGAAGCTCTACCGCACCTCAGCCAGGGGTGAATACCCTGATTGCCTGGTTGATTGCGAACAATTTCTCGCAACTGGCCTATGTCAACCGATATGAAAACGGTTGCTATAGCGATATCGGTCATGCGGAAAGGTTTATCGGCGTCGGTAACGGCTTCGAAGAAGTGCAACTTCGCAATCTGAGTTATTACAGCTTCCTCGATACGGTGGAAGAAGGTGTGAACGATGTGGATGTCGGTATCAAGATTTTTAAAGGTCTGAACGTTAAAAAAGGGCGACCGATTCCGATCATCATCCGTTGCGATTACGACGGACGCGTTCCAGGCTCTAAAGATAGAGCGCAAGCCAAAGCGGTGAGAATCGAAAAGGCATTGCACAACCGTTATCAGGAATTGTCGGCATCCGGTTTGTTGCAAACCATGCCGACCTTAAGAGATTTTACCGGCTGTCAGCCAGCGGAAAGACTACCCAGCCTGGCAGATTTTTCAGCTTGAGAAGCACTGCTTAGAAAGGAGTAGAAGGTGAAAATTTATAAAGTCGATAAGACACTCGTTTCGACCAATCGCATCGCCATGATGGAGCACAAGCCTCTGCTGGTGGTGCGAGAAAAAGATGGCGGTACCCCTCAAGTAGCGGTTGATCCGGTGGGGTGCAAGCCGGGAGATTGGGTTATTTGTTGTGGTAGCTCGGCGGCCCGAGATGCGACAGGTGTAAAAGGATATCCAAGTGATTTAACCATCGTTGGAATTATCGATAAATGGGAAGTGCCAGAGGATGCAGATACTACAAGTTAAAAAAGAGCTGGTTCTGACCAGTCGCTTGGAAGGGTTAGGTCATCTTCCGATCAAAGCGCTGGTTAGCCAGACAGGCGAAGTACTTGTGGCGATGGATCCCGTTGGAACAAAGTTGGGTGACTGGGTGTTTACCATCGCCAATTCTGCGGCGAGAGACGCGGCAGGAGACAAACGATTATTAACGGATTTAACGGTTGGCGGCATCATCGATGATTGGCAACCAGAACAGAAGTAAGTTTTAAAGTGAGCAACTCAAAGGAGAAAGTTATGAGTGATTACGGTATTGCGTTAGGCATGATTGAAACCCGTGGTTTGGTGCCAGCGATTGAAGCAGCGGATGCGATGACGAAAGCGGCGGAAGTACGCCTGGTCAGTCGTGAGTTTGTTGGCGGCGGTTATGTAACGGTAATGGTCCGTGGTGAAACCGGTGCGGTTAACGCTGCGGTTCGTGCCGGAGCAGACGCTTGTGAACGTGTTGGTGACGGTCTGGTAGCCGCGCACATCATTGCTCGCCCACACAAAGAAGTGGAACCTGTTTTAACAATTGATCAAAAGTAATTTAGTTCTTTATTAAAGGAGAAAGGCTATGAGTACGGAATATGGAATTGCACTGGGCATGATTGAAACCCGTGGCTTGGTGCCAGCGATCGAAGCAGCGGATGCGATGACGAAAGCGGCGGAAGTACGCCTGGTCAGTCGTGAGTTTGTTGGCGGCGGTTATGTAACGGTAATGGTTCGTGGTGAAACCGGTGCGGTTAACGCCGCAGTTCGTGCCGGAGCAGACGCTTGTGAACGTGTTGGTGACGGTCTGGTAGCCGCGCACATCATTGCTCGTCCACACAAAGAAGTGGAACCTGTTTTAACAATTGAAAGTAAGTAATTTGTCTTTCGCTAAAAGTCTCTAAACAGAAAGTACCCCGAAACACTTAATGTTTAGGGGCTTGATGCGGGAACAATTCTTTTTACCTCTAAGGAGAAAGGCTATGAGTACGGAATATGGAATTGCACTGGGCATGATTGAAACCCGTGGTTTGGTGCCAGCGATTGAAGCAGCAGATGCGATGACGAAAGCGGCGGAAGTACGCCTGGTCAGTCGTGAGTTTGTTGGCGGCGGTTATGTCACGGTAATGGTTCGTGGTGAAACCGGTGCGGTTAACGCTGCGGTTCGTGCCGGAGCAGACGCTTGTGAACGTGTTGGTGACGGTCTGGTAGCCGCGCACATCATTGCTCGTCCACACAAAGAAGTGGAACCTGTTTTGACAATTGGTAACGGTGCAACCCGTAGCTGATTGAATGTCGAGGGTTAGTCTTTAACCCTCATTTGGAAGTTAGGAGGGAAAAATGCGTTATTCACAAAGAATGCCCGGTTCCGTAATGCCAGGAGCAGGCGCATACCCACAAATCCCCCAGGCACAGACGGCTGTTGCAAACAGTCAAATCCTGGGGTATTTGGGGCGAGCGTTGAGCCTGGAATTTTCGGCCGGTCAGCATTACCTCGCACAGGCTTCGCTGGCGAAATTTCGCCAAGAAATTTCATATGCCGAAGGGTTTGTGACCCTGGCAAATGAAGAGTTCCAACATGCGAACTTGATTACGGATCGTATGGTTGCACAAGGAGCCCTTCCTGCGGGGAGTGTCTTACGTCCGGCTGGACCGGCAACCAATATGGTTGAAGCTCTGAGAAGTTGTGAAGAAAGGGAAATGGCTCTTATTCAGCTTTATTCGGAAGCTTCACAATATTGCGCCAATTTTGGTGCTCAAGAAGATTTGATGCTGTTTAACCGGCTTTTGGAAGAAGAGCAATCTCAGCTTGTGAGAGTGCAGTCCTGGTTGGAAGAATATTATGGATCTTTGATGATGCAGCAACAGCCCAATAGGAGTTTTGTATGAACGAACAACGATGGAAGCTCAAAAAGAAACCCGCCAGTTTAGAGGCCCGTTTTGAATTCGAGGATTTCGAAACCCTACGGACCTTTCTCGACGATATGGCGGAAAAAGCCGAGCATCTGAATCACCACCCGAACATCAGTTTTGGTCGTGAGCATGTGTCGGTCATCATCTATTCCCAAGCGCAAGAGTTGCAGGATGTCGATTTTGCGCTGGCGGATGGCATTGATGAAGGTTTCAGTCGCGTTAATCTGCATTAAAAGGAGAGTCTTATGACGACCCCATCAGACAAAACCAAGCCGTCGACGGCGGCTCAACCGACGTCAACGGACACGGCGGAAAAACCGGTTTCAAAACCGACGCCTAAAGCGGCCCCAAAATCTGCGACGGCATCTCAAAAATCGACGCCGGCAACCACGAGTAAGAAGACGGCTTCTAAGCCGGCCGCTAAGTCGACGCCTGCACGGAAGAAGGAACCACCTGCAAAATCCAGTGGTTCCGGCAATGCCGGGCAGGAGCACATTGCGGAAGCCGTCAAACGTTTTCCGAGTCGACGCGTGTGGCCGGACTAGTGTCACGTATCACGTTTTAAGTATTTCGTTAAGTTAGTTAGTCTTAGTCGTTTGGGCAGATTTTTCTGCCCGTTTTTTTATGTGCGATCGGAAAACTTAAGCCGGGGGTGCATGTGTCGGCCAGGCATTCATTGATTCGAGTCTATGGCTGCAAGTTGAAAAATCAATTTTTCATGTCGAGTGGATTTCACTAGCATGGAGTTCAGGAAAAAAGCGTCCGTCATCGTAATGGAATACATGACGTCGCGATGAAGAGGATTCACGATGTGGCCTTTGGTCGGTGGATCGGATTGAGTACGAACAAAAGAGATGGCGAACAGATATGAAATGGCATGAAGCAAATGCAGAGTCCTGGAGTTGTCCGAGCCATGGCAATCCTTCTCAGGAATTCGACGGAGGATTGAATATGGTGGAAACCTGTTGCGAAAAACTGGTGCACATCGTGGCGAACGGCGAATTGGAAAACGATTTGCGCGCCTTGTTTGAACAGGTATCTGTGAGCCGAGTGACGGCGTTTGATGTCAAACCCGCACAAAATGAAACCACCGGGCAAATATTGTTTTTGGTGGTGGTGGCCGAAGAACGGCTGAACCGACTGTATAACGAATTGAATGTGTATTTGGACGGCAGTCATCAATTGACGGTGTTCACAGCGAATGTGGACGTGTTGACGCCGAGTTATTTTGCCTAGGGCGAATTTATGGAACGTTTGGTTTTAGCCACGGGCAACCCATATAAAGTCGCGGAAATGGCACCGGTATTGAGGCAATACGGTGTGGAGCCGCTGGCACAAAGTACTTTTTTTGACGGAGAGGTCGAGGAAGACGGTTTGAGCTTTGTGGAGAATGCCTTGAAAAAAGCCCGTTTTGCCAGTGCAAAAAGCGGATTACCGGCTCTGGCGGACGATTCGGGTTTGGAGGTGGCGTCCTTGGGAGGGCTCCCCGGTATTATTTCCGCGCGTTATGCCTCGCAAGGGAGCCATAAACCGACGGAAGCAGAGAATGTCCGTCAGTTATTGGACGATTTGGATGGAAGGGACTTCAGCGAACGCAAGGCCCGTTATTCCTGTGCCGTAGTGTATGTATCGCATGAGTGCGATCCCATGCCGGTGATTGGCATCGGTCATTGGTACGGCGAGATATTGAAATCGCCACGAACGGGGCAGGGTATCGGCTATGACGATGTCATGTGGATTCCGGCGTTGGTGAAAACGGTGTCGGAACTGCCGCTGGACGAAAAGATACGTTTGAGTCATCGCACGCAAGCGATTCATTCGGTGATGACGCAATTGGAGACGAACGCTTTTTATGATTAAGCTCAGAACTTATGTTTTTTTGGACGCCTTGCAGCCGCAGTTGGCTTCGTATATGGCCACGGCTTCCATGGGCTTTCTGCCGGTTGAAGGCGATGCGTGCCTGTGGGTGGAAGTGGCACCGGGGATGGCGGTGCACCGCTTGTCCGACATTGCCTTGAAAGCCTCCAATGTACGTTTGGCGCAGCAGGTAGTGGAGCGGGCTTACGGTTCGATGGTGATTCACCATCGCACGCAAAGCGATGTGCTGGAATCCGGCGAGCGGATTCTGCAGCATTTACAAACACATGAATTTGATCGCCAGCAATGTCTGGTGATGTGGAATGAAACCATACGCTGCATTACCGCCGACCATGCGACCTTGATTAACCGGGATAACCGTCGCGGGTCGATGGCGTTGGCCGGACAAAGCATGTTCATTATGGAAACCGAACCGGCCGGGTACATCGTTTATGCGGCCAACGAAGCGGAAAAGGCGTCCAATGTGACCTTGGTCGAGGCGCGTGCGGTCGGGGCTTATGGTCGTCTGATCATGTGTGGTAAGGAAGCGGATATCAATGAAGCCGCCCGTGCCGCAACGCGGGCTTTGGAAGGTTTACAGTGCCGGCCGGATAACCGGTAATAATCGTAACGTTATGTTATTCATAACAATAAATTAGTTTTTTGAATCCGTTTTTAGGATAGGGTTTAAATCGTTTGGGGTGATATTGGGGGTGGGAATGAGTGAACATTTAAATAAGGCCACGTCAAATTTTTTGATTCGGCATGCTTCCCTTCGGCAAATTCAAGTGTTTGAGTGTGTGGCGAGAAATCTCAGTTTTACGCGTGCCGCCGAAGAGTTGTATTTGACGCAACCGACGGTTTCCTCGCAGGTTAAAAGTCTGGCGGAAGCCATCGATATGCCGCTTTACGAGCAGGTGGGGCGGCAGATTTTCCTGACCGAAATCGGTGAAGAGGTGGCGTGTAGCTGTCGTGGTATCATCGATCAGTTATCCAATCTGGAAATCATGCTGGACGATTTCCGTGGGTTGAAACGGGGGCGTCTGCGCGTTGCGGTTATTACCACCGCCAAATATTTCGCGCCGGTCGCGCTGGGTAAGTTTTGCAAAAAATATCCCGACATCGAACTGAGCCTCAAGGTCGGCAACCGTAATACCATTCTGAAACGTATTGATCGTAATCTGGACGATTTATACATACTCGGTCAGGTACCGAGCATGGACATGGATCTGGAGGCGATTCCGTTCGCGCCCAACCCGTTGGTCATTATCGCGCACGCCAACCATGAATTGGTGGGCACCAAGGTCAGTTTGAAGCGTTTGGCAAAGGAACCTTTCATCATGCGTGAAAAAGGATCCGGCATTCGCTCGGCGGTGGAAGACCTGTTCGCGCAACACGGTTTGACGGTGAAAGAGCGCATGATGCTGGAAACCAACGAAGCCATCAAGCATTGTGTCATGGGAGAACTGGGCGTGGCTTGTGTGTCCGAGCATGCATTGGACCTGCTTAGCCCGGGCGCGAGAATCGCCAAGCTGGATGTGGAAGGTTTTCCGATTCACAAGGAATGGAATATCGTTTATCCGAAAACCAAGTCACTGTCGTTATTGGCGGAAGAATTCCTGAAGTTCTTGCAAGCTCATGGCGACCAATACCTGGAATTGGATATGGATGAAAAACCGGCATTGGATAAACCTGCGGGGCCTTTGAAGTCCGCATCCTCATAAAACTGTCATCCAAACTGTCTCAGCGGCCGGTAAACTGAATCGCTTAAATGAATCGTTTATGTTGTCGTTGAGGATTTGCCCGGCATGTCATTGCCTGTCTTTTTGGCCCGTTGGGCCGTTACAGTTTCCATCTTTACACAGTTTCTAAAGCTCGGCTTGACCAGTTTTGGTGGCCCGGCGGCTCATATCGGTTTTTTTCATCAAGCGTTTGTGGTTCGACAGCGTTGGTTTGATGACGGCTCTTTTGCGCGTTGGATTGCCTTGTGTCATCTTTTGCCCGGGCCTTCCAGTTCGCAATTGGGGTTTTTAATCGGTTATCAACGCGGTGGTTGGCCCGGTGCCGTCGCCGCGTTTGTCGGTTTTACCTTGCCTTCGGCCATGATCATGTTGGGTTTGGCGTACGGCTGGTTCTGGCTGGATGACACCTGGCAGCCGGTTTGGCATGCGTTGGTGCTGGTGGCCGCCGCCATTGTCATTCAGGTCACTTGGCAGATGAGTCGGCAATTCTGCCAGGCCTGGTCACTTAGGCTCCTGGCGTTGCTGACAGCGCTCGGACTGATGCTTTGGCCGTCGGTGTGGGCACCGGTGGTTTTATTGTTAGGATTGGGCATCATCGGCACGCTTTTCAAACACCGTTTCGGTTTTCTAGCGGCGGTGGCGACCTCTCATAACTCGGTGGATTCGGGCGAACGGACACCCGCGTTTGAATCGCGCAGGCTATCCATCAAGACCGGCTGGAGCTTGATCGTGTTAGCGATTGGCTTATTGGGAATTTTGCCATTATTGGCATGGACGGACGAGCGTATTTGGTCGATCGGAGATGGCTTTTATCGTGCCGGTGCACTGGTGTTCGGCGGCGGACATGTGGTCCTGCCCATGTTGGAATTGGAGTGGGTGCAAACCGGGCGCGTGACCGAATCGCAATTTCTGGCCGGTTACAGTTTGGCGCAAGCCTTGCCGGGCCCCCTGTTTACCTTTGCGACCTATTTGGGCGGTGTCATGGCCGGTTGGCTCGGCGCGGTCGTGGCGACGCTGGCGATTTTCCTGCCCGGTTTGTTATTGATTATCGGCATTTTGCCGTTTTACCAAGCGTTCACTTCCTCGGAACGGGTGCAAGCCGGTTTGGTGGCGGTGCAAGCCGGGGTGGTCGGTTTTCTGCTGTTTGCGTTGGTGGTGCCGATTCTACCGCATGCATTAGTGGACTGGGCCAGCGGCGTGCTGGTGGCGCTGAATCTGGTATTGCTGTTCAAATGGCAATGGCCGGCCGTCTGGTTGATGCCGCTCAATATCGCGCTTTATTGGAGTTGGGTGTCGTTTGTTTCGGGCTAAAATCGACAGTAATCTGCCGCCAAAAGACCGCCTCCCATCGTAATTTTTGGTATCCTTTGGGTTTGATTCCAATTGACTGAAAAGCGATATCGATCTCTTCATGATGCCAACTGTTCACATTACCGCCAACAGCCGTTTGACCGGCTTTTTGAAGCAAGCCTTGCTGGCCGACCAGTGGGCGACGCAATCCGTGGCGAAGACCCCGGCGGTGATGACCTGGAACCAATGGTGGCAGGAATGGGAGCAAGAGGCTTTGTTGAGCGGGCGCTTGGCGCTGAACGCTTGGCCGTCCAAACGCTTGTCGGCGTTTGAGGCTCAATTGATTTGGGAGTCCCTGGTGGACGACAAGATTCAAGCCGAGCCGCAATTGGCGTTGCTGAACGAAACGGCCACCGCCAAACAACTCTACCAGGCCTGGTGCTTTTGGTCGGAATACTTCGATGACCAGGACGAACAAACAATTTTCCAAACCGATGAAGTGCGTTTGTTTTTGGCTCTGAAAGACGATTACCAGAAGCGGCTGAAAGAACAGAACTGGCAAGACGATGTCTTGACCATGCAATGGCGCTTGCGTTGGTTACAGGAACGTCCGGTGACATCGGCGCGCTTTGTTTTGCATGGCTTTGACGAAATCACGCCGTTTATGCAGCAATGGATGAACCGACTGCGAGAAGCCGGCAATGAGGTCATGATCGCGGAAGCGGATGAGGCTCCGGCCCGGCAGCAGAGGCGTTACGCCGCCATGAACCCCCAGGACGAAATGCAACAAGCGGCGCTTTGGTGCGCGGAAACCCTGCAACGCCTCGGTGAAACCAAAGCGGCCAAAGATATTCGCATCGGCGTGGTGGCGCCGAACCTCAACGACATTCAACAAGGGTTCAGTGCGTTATTGGATGAGGTGTTGTTTCAACGCTTCGGCCAAGCATTGCCGTTAAAAACCGGGCGCCGTGTGTTGTATAACGTCTCGCTCGGCGAATCCTTGGCGAACACGCCGATTGTGCAAAATGCCTTGCAAACGTTGAACCTGGCGCTTTTGCCGGATAAACGCTTAAGCTACGCCGACTGGTCGGCCTGGCTGGTGTCGCCCTATACCCTGGGGGCCTTACCTCAGCGACAGAAAGCCGATGCCCAATTGCGGCGACTGCAATGGGCCAGTTTCAAATGGCCGAATTTGGTGACCTGGCTGGAACAGCAGGAAAACCACTGGCCGACCCTTTTGCCCAAGCCGTTGATGACGGTGCTGCAAAAAATATCTGCCAAGTCTTCTGACCGAAAATACACCGGGCGCCTGTCATTGCACGCTTTTCTGGAGCGGGTAGAACGGGTGTTGCAGCAATTCCAATGGGGCGGTTCACGCCCGGAGCGCGCCTTAACCAGTATTGAAACCCAGCAGAAAGAAGCGTTTTTGGAATGTCTCGGCCGCTTTTCGCAACTGCATTTGGGCGACGAAGCGCAAAACGCCCAGGCCTGGCTGAATTTGCTGAAACGCTTTGTCGCCGAAACCGTGCATCAACCCCAGACCAAAGATGTTGTCCCCATTCAGGTGGTGGGGATGCTCGAAGCCGGCGGGCAAACCTTTGATGCCTTGTGGGTTTTGGGCTTGACCGACGAAGCCTGGCCGCGACCGCCCAGCCCGAATCCCTTCCTACCGATGCCGATGCAACGCGAACGGGCCGTGCCGCGCGCCGATGCCCAGCGCGAGTTGCAGTACGCCCAAAAAATCACCCGTCGTTTGGCGGCATCGGCCGAGCAGGTCGTCTGGTCTTATGCCACGCAATTGGAAGATCGTGTCGCTTTGCCATCGCCGTTGTTGAATTTGCCGTCGCTGGCGATGGCGGAACCGTATCCGGCGCGCGACTATCGCAGCCTGGCCGTTGCGCAATATCAACAAGCCGCTCCGATTGAATGGGAAGAGGACGCGCAAGCGCCGCCGGTTCCATTGGGCGAACGTGCGCCGGGCGGTTCCGGGATTTTGACGGCGCAGAACAAGTGCCCGCTGATGGCGTTTATCGATTTCCGGCTGGGTGCGCGTCAGCAATTGGAAGACGTGGCCGAGGGCATGCGCGCCAACCATCTCGGGACCTTGGTGCATGAGGTATTGGAAGCTTTTTGGCGTGACGTGCAAACCCAAAACACCTTGCTGGCCTTGGACGACGACAACCTTGTCGCCAAGTTGCACACGTTTTTGGATGAGGCGATGCAGCCGCTGATGCAACAGTTCGACGACCATTATCTGGCCTTGGAAAAAGAACGCATTACCGAGCTGCTGATGAATTGGCTGGCGTTGGAAAAACAGCGGCCCAGCTTTAAGGTAGTGGCGTTTGAAGAAGTCCATACGCCGACGATTGCCGGCATTGAATTCAAAATCAAAATCGACCGGGTGGATGCGGTGCTGGCCGAGGAAGGCGAAAACAGCGGCGAAGCCGTGTCGGTCATTCTCGATTACAAAACCGGCAAAGCCTCCGTCAAAGACCTATTGAAAGAGCCGATTGAAGCGCCGCAGCTGGCGGTGTATCTGCACGCTTACCGGGATGCGGTGGCCGGTTTGGGCTATGGCATCCTCCACAGTGACGACGGGGTTCGGTTCAATACTTTGGTGGCCGATGACGGCGTCATGTTGAAAGACCGCTCGCAGTTGGTCTTTGCCAAAGAATCGGGAAAAGAGGGCGGCGATTATGAAGGTGTCACCTGGACCGATTTCCTGAACGGCTTACGGGATGAAGTCGAAGCCTTGGCCGAATCGATTCAGCAGGGCCGTGCGGAAATGACCTTCCGCGATGAAAAGGATTTGGCTTATGCCGCCGGCGCTTTGGCGTTGCGACTGCCGGAAGTGAAAAGTCAGTTGGCGAAAGCCGGCTGGCAAGGCTCGGAGGAGGATGCATGAACGCATTGTCGAGCGCGTCGTTAAACACACCAATCAACCCTTTGGCGCAGGTGCAATTGGACACGGCCTTGCCGGATGGCGAAGCCCGTTATCAAGCGATTCACCCGCAAGGTTCTTTTATTGTGCAGGCACCGGCCGGTTCCGGGAAAACCGCTTTGCTGACCCAGCGCTTTTTGGCGTTGCTCTCACAGGTGGAGGCGCCGGAACAGATTGTCGCTATGACCTTTACCAAAAAAGCCGCCGCCGAAATGCGCGAGCGGATTTTCGAAGCTTTGGCCGACGGCCAGAAACCTCTGCCGGAAACGGCCTCGCTTTACGATCACAATACTTGGCAATTGGCGCAAGCCGCTTTGCGGAATGCCGCACAGCGTGGTTGGCAATTGCTGGATAATCCGAATCGCTTGCGGATTCGCACCATCGACTCCATGAACGGTTATCTGGTGCAACAAATGCCGCTGTTGTCGCGACTCGGCACTCAGCCGCAGATGGCGGCGTCGCCGGAAACCCTGTATTTGCACGCCGCGCGACAGGCGTTGAAAGACAGTCAGACCAGCGAAGCGGTGGCGAGCTTGTTGCGGCTGGTGAACGGCTCTTTCCGCACCGCGGAAAACCTGTTGGTGGGGATGTTGGCCAAGCGCGACCAATGGATGGGCGCACTCTTGCAATACGGTTCCGAGGATGAAGCTGCGGAGCGGGCCGAATTGGAAAATGCCTTGGCCTTGTTGGTGGCGCAGGAGCAACAACAAGCGGTGCAGCGACTGTCGTCAGGCCTGGGAAAATTGCAGGCATTATGCGATTACGCCGAATTTGCCGCGGGCAATGAGCAGCCACAATTGCAACGTTTGGCCGGGGTTGTTTTATCGTCGGAAACGGATTTATCGGTTTGGCGCACACTGGGCGATTGGATTCTCACGAAAAGCGACCCGGCTTGCCGAAAAACGGTTAATAAAGCGCAGGGCTTTCCGGCCGGAAAAGGCGAAAACAAAGCCAATAAAGACGGGTTTCTGGACGCCTTGTCGGATTTTGTCCTGGCCGATTTGCGCGGCGATATGGCACTAGCGTTGCATGAGTTGCGGCAACTGCCGGACGGGCGCTATAACGATGACCAATGGCAAAGCCTGCGGCATTTGATTGCGTTGCTACGCCGTGCGGTGGCGCACTTGAAGCTGGCGTTCCAGCAACAGGGCGAAGCGGATTTCATTGAAGTGGCGCAGGCGGCGTCGCAAGCGCTCGGTACCGAATTGGAACCGACCGATTTGGCCGAACGGCTGGATTACACCTTGAAGCATTTGCTTATCGACGAATTCCAAGACACCAGTGTGGCGCAGTATGAATTGGTGAAAAAACTGGTGGCCGGTTGGACTGCCGAAGACAATCACAGCCTGTTTATCGTCGGTGACCCGATGCAGTCGATTTACCGTTTCCGTGAGGCGGAAGTGGGCAATTTCCTCCAGGCCTGGCAAGGGCGTTTGGGGCAGGTGGCGCTGACGCCGTTGAGTCTGACGGTGAACTTCCGTTCCACTCAGGGCGTGGTGGATTGGGTCAATCAAACCTTTGCCGAGGTGTTTCCGAAACACAGCGTCATCGAGCAGGGCGCCGTGTGTTATTCCCCGGCGACCGCCTTTTCCGATAGCGCCGAACCGGCGGTGCGTGCGGAATGGGCCTTGGAGCGTTCGGCCGGAGAGGAAGCCGATGCGGCGGTCGACATCATCCAAACCACCTTGCCGGACTTGAAGCCGGGTGCGGCCATTGGCGTGCTGGGGCGGAGTCGTTCGCATCTGATGCCGATTGCGGTGCGTTTAAAACAAGCGGGCATTCGTTTCCGGGCGCTGGAATTAGAAGGCTTGAAAGAGCGTCAGGAAATTCAGGATTGCGAAGCGTTGACACGTGCATTGCTGCACTTGGGCGACCGCCCGGCTTGGATTGCATTGCTGCGTTCGCCGCTGGTCGGTTTGTCACTGGCCGATTTGTATGCGCTGTTGGGCGAAAACGGCGATTATTATCAGACTCCGGTTTGGCAAAGTCTGCAAGCGGCGGTCAGTGACGAAAACAACCACACCCTAAAGGGCATAAAGGCCTGGTCGAAATTGTCGAAACCCGGTCAGGCTCGTTTGGCGCAGGCCTGGCCGGTTTTGGATAAAGCCTTGAAGTCGATGGGGTCCTTCCGGTTGGAGCAGGTGGTGCGTCAGGCCTGGTTGGAATTGGACGGTGCTCAGACGGTGGAATCGGAACTGGCGTTGCAGAATGTCGAGGCGTTTTGGATGATGCTCAATGCCTTGCAAACGCAAAATGACGCCCAGGCGTTGACTGCGGCCGGATTGGCGGACACGCTGGAAAAACTGTTTGCCCTGCCGGATGCTTCGCCGGAAAGCGGCCGGGTGGAGTTGATGACCATGCATAAATCCAAAGGGCTGGAATTCGATACCGTGATTCTGCCAGGCCTGGGGCGTAAGCCGCGTTCGGACGACAACACTTTGCTGTCCTGGCTGTCGTTTAAAGGCACGGACGGTGATGATAACCGCTTGGTGATTGCGCCCTTTGAGCAAAAAGGCAAGGCCGCGCAAGCCAGCAATTCACCCGGCCTGGTGAATTTGATTAAACGCACCGACAGCGTGAAACAGGATTACGAATTGGGACGTTTGTTCTATGTGGCGGCCACGCGGGCCAAGCGCCGTTTGCATTTGCTGGGGTCGGTAATGGTGTCGGCCAAACAATTGGATGGTGACCAGCCCTTGGCACCGCCGGGCAAAAGCTTATTGAATTGTTTGTGGCCGCAGGTACAGGCCGAATTTGAGACGTTGTTGTCGAGCTATGCGCCCTCGGAGGAAGCCGTTGAAGAGTGCGCGATTATTCCGAAGGTGAGCCGATTGCCGTTGATGCGAACGGGGTTTGCCTCATCCGCGGTGGCGATGCCGGATTGGTTGAAGCGCGGCGCGACGGAACCGTTGTTGCAGGACGATGAAACGGGCGAGCATGAACAGGCTTCAGTCTTGGCGAATGCCACTTCTAACGCCGCCGCGGAACGCATGAACTGGCAAGCCGCTTTGTTGGCGAAAAGCGTCGGCAACTTTGTGCATAAAATGCTGGAAATTTGGGTGGCCCAGGGCGTACCGACAGAGTTGGAATTAACCGGCTATGACGCCTTGTATCGGCACCAGCTGTCGCAAGATGGGTTGAACGGCGAATTGCTGGAAACGGCTATGGTTCGAGTCATGCGCTCATTGCAAAATGCCGTCCACAACGAATCGCTGATTTGGGCTTTGAATCCGTCGCATGTCGAGTCGGCGGTGGAGCTGGCGTTGAGTTCGATCAGCGAGGCCGGGCAGGCGAACCACATTGTCGACCGCACCTTTGTCGATGACCAAGGTGTTCGCTGGATTGTGGATTATAAAACCAGCTGGTTGGAAGCCGAGGCGTCCGAAGCGTATCGAAAAGTGTTTATTGAAGAGCAGGTGGCCGTTTACCGACCGCAATTGGCTCGGTACGGCGATTTGTTTAAGGCCATGGAAGAGCGGCCGCAGAAGTGGATTTTGTATTTCACCGTGCTGGATGCCTGGGTGGAAGTCAAACCGGAAGAGTGAAAATGAGATGAGTGTGTCCATTGAAAAAACGCAACAACAAATTTTAAAACATCATGGTGGCAATGGTTCTCAAGCCCGGCAGGCCATTGCCAACAGTTATGACCGACGTCATGATGACGATTTCTGGCAATTTTGGCAAGCGACGGTGGCCGCGAACCATCAATCTAGCGATGGCATTGTCGATATGGGCGCGGGCATCGGGCAGTTCGTGCGGGATTGTGCGTTGCGTTATCCCGATTCGGTGGTCATTGGGTTGGAAGCGGCGCCTTATATGCTGGAGCATACCGTTGAGTTGCCGAACAATGCCCGGTTCGTCCAAGACGATTTGAATCTTCCGCAGGCGGACATTGCGCCGGGTTCCGTGTCGATGGTGATGGCGAATATGGTGGTGCATGAATTGACGCAGCCGATCAAGATGTTCAAAGCGGCTTACGATTGGTTGAAACCGGGCGGTCGCTTGTGTGTGGTGGATGTGGTGCGACAGCCGCCAGTGCAGTGATCAAAACGGTATGGCACTTTAGCGAGTCAGGAAAATGTTTTCTGCTAGGCACGCGCCGCAGTGAATGGCATGCCCTTTATAAGGGGCGTAACAACGCAGAGAGCGTTTTCCTGGCTCGCCCGAAGGGAAGCGCCCAAATCCCACAATTCTGCGTTACGGTTTTTGCCAAGGACTAGCCATTACCTGCAAACCTTGCCTTGACTTGTGAAATTTGGGCCGCTTCTAAAGCAGCATACCGTTTTGTTCACTGCACTCGAAGACTATTTGGAGCACCGTTATACTGAAACCCAAGTTTGGGGTGATGACACCACTGTGGCGGACTTGGAAGATGCGTTCGAGCATTTTCAGGAGCACAATCGTTATCACCCGGATGACATAGTGTATATGTTGGAACTCGGCGGTTTCAAGTTGGTGGACCGTTTGAGCTATCGCAATGACCGTTTTGTGCGTTTGGTGGTGGAAAAGTAACCTAACTTGCTCTACAAAAAGCCGTCGCTAAAAAGCGTTTTGCAGCCATTCCGGCGCGTCTGACGCGTTGTCGTGAAAGGCGAGGACGTCAAAGCGCATGGCGTGGTTTTGGTAATCGCTGTGTTGAAGCAGGAAGGCTTCAGCGCAGCGCCGGATGCGCTGTTGTTTTCGGGTGTCGACAAACTCGGTGGCGTGGCCATAATTGCGGTTCTGACGCGCTTTGACCTCAATGAAAATCAAGGTGTTGTCGGTATCCAGTCCAATGAGGTCGATTTCACCGCCTTTGCAGCGATGGTTTTCGGCGAGGATTTGAATACCGTGTTGGTTCAGCCAATGTTTGGCGTTTTGTTCCGCTTGCCGTCCTTTGTTCTGGCTGAACCAGCCCATCAGTTCTGTGCCGTTTCCAATGTGTCGGAGCCGGTTTCTTCCAGCGGTGTTTCCGGAGTATTGGACGGTCGGATATCGGGCGCTTTTTCAGCCAGGCCGGCCGAACTGTATTTTCCCCAGACATAGTCGTGGTCGATTTCGTTTTCCTGAATGGAGAGTCTTCCCGTCATGCCGTTGTTTAAACAGACGCCGGGCGCGAGGTTGTCTTGATTCATGACAATGGTCAGGCTGTCCCAACCGAAGGCCTCAAACGGTGTGTTGAGCGGCGTCGGTTTAAGTGCGGCGGGCATGGTTGGGAAAATCAAATCACTGAGGTCGCGATTGGCCGGGGTTTTATCCAGCTGAGCCGGGGTGATTTTCGAGGTGCCATAAATTGGCAGGTTCAGTTCGAAAAATTTGAACTGCGGTTTGAAAACGCCCAGGCGGCGCGTGTTGCCGACCAATACGATGGCATCCAAATCCTGGCGGGTACGCGGCGTGAATTCGATTTTTTCCCGGAACAGCCAGTAGAGGTTGTTTTTGCGAGCCTGGCTGTTGGTTTCGTTGATGACGCTGCCGAGAGCTTTACGCAGATTCGGGTTCTTGGTCGGGTAACTTTTGAGCACCGCGACATGGCCGTCGGTTTGCTTCCAGTGCCCGGCAATTTGCGATGCCAGAGCGGCGTCGGAATTGGCCGTGCTGGTGAGGATGCCGATGCGCTTCATATTGTTATATTGCAGTTTCTGGTTGATTTGATACGCTTCGGATTCCGATTTGAAATTGAATTGTCTGACGTGGCTTTGGTCGACGTGATTCAAGGCGATAAGGTTGTTTGGTTTCAAGGCGGCTAAGGTTTCCACGGCTTCCTTGGTGAGCGGGCCGATGACCCATTCGGCACCTTGGTGAACGGCGTTTAAATAGGTTTGTTGGAGATTGTTCAAGTCCGAACTGTCGTAAAAACGAATGATGGTGTCGCGCTGGTGCGCGAAGTGGTTTTTCAGGATGCCGTCACGAATCTGTTCGCTGATGTTGGCGTACTGCCCGCTGAACGGCAGGAGCACAGCAACATGTTTAACGGGAACCGGGTGTTCCAGGCGCGTTTGTAATTGGGCTAGCAAATGCTCGTTGTAAAACGCGCCGGTATTGAACTCGGCCAGGTCTTGCAGGGATTGTTTTTGCCAAATCGGGCGTTGTTGCGTGGCTTCCACCAGCGCCAGCCAATCGAGCATTTCAATGTTTTGGTCGGTTTCCGCCTGAGCTTGTAACTGGGCCAGGGTTTTCGGCGGCAGTTGTTTCAAAGTGGACCAGACTTGGTATTCAATCGCGAGTTGATCCGATGGGCCGACTTTTTGCCATAGCGATTGGCTCAATTGAATATAATCTGGCCAGGCCTGGCGCTTTTTGGCATCGCGAATCGCGTCTTCCAGTTCAAGCAGAATGGCTTGCTTTTCGGCGGCGCTGCTTTTCGGGTCGGTCATGACCTTTTCGACGGTTTCGATTTTTTTGGACGGCGTGCTACAGCTCGACAGCCATAAAACTGGGAAGAAAAGGACGGAGATGAAAGCGATTTGTTTAAGCATTTTGGTTAGAATGGCCCAAGTTAAATGTCTGTATGAAATGGTCGCGATGAAATATTGCAACCATTATAACGGATTACGTTGAGATTGATAATGTCATGACCGTCACGAAAGGATTGAATGATGAAGTCTTATGTGTTCGGCAGACGTCACGGCGAAACAGGTAAATAATGAATGACTGAAAAAATGACAGAATCCCAGGATGCGATGTCGGGGTGCCTTTACATTGTTGCGACGCCGATCGGGAATTTGAAGGATATTACGTTGCGCGCGTTGGAGGTGTTGGAAGCCGTCGATTGGGTGGCGGCGGAGGATACGCGCCATTCCAAAAAGCTGTTGCAGCATTATGGCGTGAATAAGCCTTTGATCAGTTTGCATGACCATAACGAACTGGAACGGCGGGACGAATTGCTGGCGCGCTTGGAAAAAGGCGAAACAGGCGCGTTGATTTCCGATGCCGGGACTCCGTTGATCAGTGACCCGGGGTATCATTTGGTGAGCTTATTGCGTGACGCGCAGGTGCGAGTGGAGCCAGTACCGGGAGCGTCCGCGATGATTGCGGCCTTGAGTGCGGCGGGGATGCCGACTAACCGATTTACGTTTGAGGGATTTTTGCCAGCGAAAAAACAGAAGCGTTTACACACGTTAGAAGCGTTGTTGGCTGAACCGAGAACCATGGTGTTTTATGAATCGCCGCACCGGTTGTTGGAAAGTCTGGCAGCTTTCAAAAACGTGTTTGGTTCGGACCGGGAAATGGTCGTTGCCAAGGAGTTGACGAAGCAGTTCGAAACGTTTGTTTCCGGTGGTGTTGAAGCGGTTTTATCCTTTTTTGAACAACATCCCGATAAAGTTCGTGGTGAATTTGTGTTGATTTTGTCGGGCCGTGCGGTGGTGGAGGTTGATGCCTCGGCGCTGAGTTCGGAAGCGGAAAATTTGATTCAAATATTGCTGGGACAATCGTTGCCGGTGAAACAGATTTCGGAAATCGTGGCGGATGTTTACGGTTTGAAAAAGAAAGTGGTGTATCAGTCGGTTTTAGAGTTAAAAAACTAGTATTTTTCTTTATGTTTTCTTCAAAAGAGGGTGAATAAGAATTTTTCGTATTTTTGTTTACTATTTACAGCTGTGTAACATATTACCTTTTAGGATAAAAAATGTTTATTGAAGCTGTTAAAAACCGCATAAATCGCCCATAAAAGTGCTCGGATAAGGTATTATGTTCCACTAAATAAAAACGTGAATGTAACACCCTGTTAGAGCAAATAAAAAAGAAAAAGTAGCGAATTTATGTGCGGAATTGTGGGCGGTATCGCCGAACGGAATCTGGTTCCGATTTTATTGGAAGGTCTAAAAAGGCTGGAGTATCGTGGTTATGATTCTTCCGGTGTCGCAGTTTTGGATTCTGAAAACACTATTCAACGCGTTCGTGCACTGGGTAAAATTAAAAGCCTAGAAGCGAAAATCGCAGAAGCCGAACATCCTCTTTCCGGTCAAATTGGTATCGCGCATACTCGTTGGGCCACGCATGGTGTTCCTGCCGAAAATAACGCGCATCCTCACATCTGTAATAATCAAGTCGCTGTTGTTCATAACGGCATTATCGAAAATTATCAATCGCTTAAGAAGCATCAGCTGACTGAAGGGTATCGCTTTACCTCCGATACCGATACGGAAGTCGTCGCGCACTGTGTGCACGAGCAATTGAAATCATCGCAAACATTGCTTGAAGCCGTGCAAAAAGCCATTACCCACTTTGAAGGCGCTTATGCCTTAGGGGTAGTGTCGGTTGAATATCCGAATACTTTAATCGCAGCTCGCAAAGGAAGTCCTTTAGTGATTGGCGTTGGTATCGGAGAACATTTTATTGCCTCGGATGTGTCTGCTTTATTACCGGTGACGCAGAGCTTTATCTTTCTGGAAGAAGGGGATGTCGCTGAAATTACCCGTGAAAGTGTCAATGTTTATGATGTGAATGGTCATCAGGTCGCTCGAGAAATCAAGCAGTCTTCTTTGACTATGCATTCCGTGGATTTGGGTGAGCATCGTCACTACATGCACAAAGAAATTTTTGAGCAGCCCCAAGCGGTAATCGACACATTAGAAGGGCGGATTACGCAAAACCATATGCTGGTTTCGGCTTTTGGGCACGATGCGGAAGCCATTTTTCAAACGGTTCGGCAGGTGCAAATTATTGCCTGTGGTACAAGCTATCATGCCGGTTTGGTCGCGAAATATTGGTTTGAAGACATTATCGGTTTGCCGTGTCAGGTGGAAGTCGCCAGTGAATATCGTTACCGCAATCCGGTGCTACTCGATCATACGCTTTTTGTGACCATTAGTCAGTCCGGTGAAACCGCTGATACCCTTGCTGCCCTTCAACAAATCAAAGCCCTGAAAGGGGATAAGACGATTGCCACCTTGTCGATCTGTAATGTGCCAGAATCCAGCCTGACGCGTGAATCTGATTTAACCTTCTTAACCCATGCCGGGCCGGAAATTGGTGTTGCCTCTACTAAGGCTTTTACAACTCAATTAGTCGCCTTGTCTTTGCTGGTGACGGCGCTTGGTAAAGCGTTGCATTTGATGTCTGAAACCCAGGAACGCAAAATCATTCACGGGTTGCAGAAACTGCCAGGCCTGCTGCAAAAAGCATTGACTCATGAAAACGATATTAAGGCCATTGCGCAAGGTTTTGCGGATAAAGAAAGTGCTTTGTTCCTAGGGCGAGGGACTATGTATCCCATCGCCATGGAGGGAGCTCTAAAATTAAAAGAAATCAGTTACATTCATGCAGAGGCTTATCCGGCCGGAGAGTTAAAGCATGGCCCCTTAGCGTTGATTGACGAACACATTCCGGTGATTGCGATTGCGCCTCACGATGACTTGTTGGAAAAGTTGAAATCCAACCTTCAGGAAGTCAAAGCGCGTGGCGGACAAATGATTGTGTTCGAAGATGAGCAAGCAGATGTCGATTCTCAAGGGAATATGAAAGTGGTGAAGGCTACGACGAATGTTGGGCGCATTACCGCGCCAATCACGTTTAATGTGCCATTGCAGTTGTTGAGCTATCACGTGGCGTTGATTAAAGGCACGGATGTGGATCAGCCTAGAAATTTGGCAAAGTCAGTAACAGTAGAATAAAAGTCGTTTAAGGAAATATGAAAGGTATTATTTTAGCAGGTGGTTCGGGTACAAGGCTGTACCCTATTACAAAAGGTGTTTCAAAACAGTTAGTTCCGATTTATGACAAACCGATGGTGTATTATCCTCTGTCCGTTTTGATGCTGGCCGGTATTCAAGAGGTATTGATTATTACAACGCCGGAAGACCAAGAAAATTTTCAAAAGTTACTAGGCGATGGAACGGAGTTGGGGATGCGTTTTGAGTACGTTGTACAGCCGACACCGGACGGATTAGCCCAAGCGTTTATTTTGGGTGAGGATTTTATTGGTGGTGATGATGCCTGTTTGGTGTTGGGCGATAATATCTATTATGGTCACGACCTGACAACAACACTTGGCAATGCAGTACAAAACGCTAAGCAAGATTCTAAAGCAACGGTTTTTGGTTATCATGTCCATGACCCAGAGCGTTACGGTGTGGCGGAGTTTGACGATTCTGGTAACGTCATTTCTTTGGAAGAAAAACCGGAAGTACCAAAATCTAATTATGCCGTCACGGGGCTTTATTTTTACCCAAATGACGTGGTTCAAAAGGCAAAACAAGTGAAACCTTCTCATCGTGGTGAGTTAGAAATTACCACGGTGAATCAAATGTACTTGGAAGAACGCCGTTTAAAGTTAGAAACCATGGGAAGGGGGTATGCTTGGTTGGATACAGGAACGCATGAAAGTTTGTTGGAGGCTTCGCAATTTATCGAAACCATCGAAAAACGCCAGGGGCTAAAAGTGGCCTGTATTGAAGAAATTGCTTATGAAATGGGCTATATTTCAAAACAGCAGTTAATTGATCTGGCCCAGCCGTTAAAGAAAAACCAATATGGGCAGTACCTCCTAAAAAGAGCGGAATAAGGGCGGGTTTAATGCAATTTATTAAGCAACCGATTCCCGAAGTCGTGTTAATTAAACCTCAAGTTCACGGTGATCACCGAGGCTATTTTTCAGAAACATTTCGTCAAGACAAGTTTGAGGAAGCCGTTGGTTATCGAGTTCATTTTTGCCAAGATAACGAATCAAAATCAACAAAAGGCGTTTTGAGGGGATTGCATTTTCAGTTGCCGCCTTATGCACAAAGCAAGCTAGTGCGTGTGATCGAGGGTGAAGTGCTCGATGTTGCGGTTGATATTCGGGCGAGCAGCCCGACTTTTGGGCAAGTAGTGACGGCTATTTTGAATGATGAAAATAAGCATCAATTGTTTATTCCACGAGGGTTTGCACATGGCTTTGTTGTTCTGAGTGAAACGGCGATTTTTGCCTATAAGGTGGATAACTACTATTCTCCTGAATGCGATCGTGGCCTAGCCTACAATGATCCAGCGTTGAATATTGACTGGATGTTACTTGCCGAAGAACTGAAGCTGTCTGATAAGGATCAAAAACAGCCAGGCCTGGTGGATTTAGCAAGTTGTTTTGAATATGGAATCAATTACTATGATTAAGGTGCTGGCAACCGGTTCAAATGGGCAGCTAGGGCAAAGTCTGCAGGTTCTACAAAACCAATTTTCGGATTTATCATTTGTCTTTCTCGATCGGAGTCAGTTGGACTTGTCGCAACTGGACTCAATTCAAACTGTTTTGTCGGGCTATGAGTTTGATGTTTTATTGAACTGTGCGGCCTATACCGCCGTCGATCAAGCCGAGTCTGAAAAAGAGCTGGCCAATAGGATTAATCATCAAGCGCTCAAAGAGCTGGCCATGGCGACAAAGCAGCAAGGCGCAAAAATCATTCATGTTTCCACCGATTATGTTTTCAATGGTCGAGCTTATAGACCTTATCAAGAAACAGACAAAACGGACCCACAAAATATTTACGGTTTTACGAAGCTGAAGGGAGAACAGGTTTTATTGAAACATATGCCTGAAAATGCAATTGTGATCCGTACAAGTTGGGTGTATTCGGAATTTGGAAATAACTTTGTCAAGACCATGCTGCGTTTGGGAAAAGAGCGTGAGCACCTCAATGTTATCTTTGATCAGATTGGCAGCCCAACTTATGCAAGGGATCTTGCAAATGCTATTTTACAGATCGCGACACATCCAACTCTCCAAAAGACTAAGGTGGAGTCGCAGATATTTCATTATTCAAATGAAGGCGTTTGTAGTTGGTTTGATTTTGCAAAGGCCATCTTTGAACTCTCAAAATATTCCTGCCAGGTCTCGCCAATTGAAACAAAAGACTATCCGACGCCAGCGGCCCGTCCATATTATAGTTTGATGAATAAAGCAGAAATCAAACAGTCATATGGTTTGGAAATTCCCTATTGGCGGGATGCCTTAAAAACCTGTTTAAAGGAACTTGAAAAATAAAATGACGTCCAAAACAACAAAGAGAATATTAGTAACAGGTGGCGCCGGATTCATTGGAGGTGCGGTTGTACGTCATTTAATTAATGATACTCAGCATGTTGTTGTTAATGTAGATAAGCTCACCTATGCTGGTAATTTAGAATCCTTGAAAACTGTTAGCGATAGTTCGAGATACGCCTTTGAGCAAGTTGATATTTGTGATGCTTTGGCGTTGAAAAAAGTTTTTGAAACGTATCAGCCGGATATTATCATGCATTTAGCTGCAGAGTCGCATGTGGATCGTTCTATCGACGGGCCGGGTGAGTTTATTCACACCAATATTGTTGGAACCTATACACTTTTGGAGCAGGCAAGAGCTTATTGGTCTCAGCTTGAAAGTGATAAAAAAGCAAACTTCCGTTTTCACCATATCTCAACCGATGAAGTCTATGGAGATTTACCGCATCCGGATGATCAAGGAGGCATCGAGAGCAAAGTATTACCTTTGTTTACGGAAAACACTTCTTATGCGCCGAGTTCACCTTATTCTGCTTCGAAAGCCGGTAGCGATCATCTTGTCCGGGCTTGGCAAAGAACGTTTGGTTTGCCAAGCCTCGTAACTAACTGCTCCAATAATTACGGCCCGTTCCATTTTCCTGAAAAACTTATACCACTGGTGATCTTAAATGCACTGGATGGTAAGGCACTACCTGTCTATGGTAAGGGGAATCAAATTCGCGACTGGTTGTTTGTCGAAGATCATGCCCGAGCTTTGGTTTTGGTTGCAACACAAGGAAACATCGGTGAAACCTATAATATCGGCGGGCATAATGAAAAGCAAAATATTGAAGTGGTGAAAACCATTTGCGCCATTTTGGATGAAGTCAAACCGAAAACAAGCTCTTATGCCGAGCAGATTACTTATGTCACCGACCGTCCTGGGCATGATATGCGTTATGCAATTGATGCTAGTAAGATTCAACGTGAACTCGGGTGGGCACCACTGGAAACATTTGAATCTGGGATTCGTAAAACTGTGCAATGGTACTTAAACAATCAATTGTGGTGCCAACATGTTCAGGATGGAAGTTATCAGCGTGGCAGGTTAGGAGTGCATAATGTCTGAGTTCGTGGTTAAGTCAAATCAAGGCCCGGAGTTTGAGTGTGGCGGCGATGTATCTATCTTGGATGCAGCTGTAAAAAATGGTTACATTTTTGAGTATAGCTGTAAAACAGGACAGTGTGGAGTTTGTAAAACTTTTTTGTTAGAGGGGGAAGTGATTGAGTTGCAGGCACAGGTTGCACTGACAGATTCTCAAAAAGAAAGCAATCAAATCCTTACTTGTTGTTGTGCACCGAAAACCAATGTTTTAATTAATGCGGAGGACTTAAGTGCGCTTCATGGTATTGAGACCAAAACTTTACCAGCCAGAATTAACACAATTAAAAAGCATACCGCCGATATTATCGAAGTCACTTTAAGATTGCCGCCGACCGCTAATTTTAAATTTCTCGAAGGGCAGTACTTGGATGTCATCCAAAACTCAATTCGTAGAAGTTACTCGATAGCTTCAACTTCAAGTCAAAAAGAAATTACCTTGTTAATTAAGCGTTTTGAAAATGGCAAAATGAGTGACTATTGGTTTAATCATGCCAAGGAAAACGATTTGCTTAGAATTGAAGGGCCTAAAGGTACGTTTTTCCTTAGAGATGATTTAAAACCTTTATTGTTTTTGGCGACTGGCACAGGCATTGCACCCATTATGTCGATTTTAAATATTTTAGATGAAAATCCAGATTACCAACAGCAGCACTCTATTACCGTTTATTGGGGTAATCGTTACCCAGAAGAATTTGTTTGGCAGCCAAAGTTTGAGAACTTGAATGTTGATTTTATTCAGGTGTGTTCTAAGCCGGATCAAAGTTGGACGGGTGAAGTCGGTTATGTTCAAGACATTGCTATGCAAAAACAACCGGACGTCGAAAAGTGCGCGATTTATGCTTGTGGCTCTAACGCGATGATTCAAGCGGCTAAGCAACTTTTGACAGAAAGAAGCTTGCCAGAAAAACAATTTTATTCAGATGCATTTGTACAAAGTTATTAAAAAATAGGAAGTAATATGAAAGCAGTTATTTTGGCCGGAGGGCTTGGTACACGTTTAAGTGAGGAAACAAGTACTCGCCCAAAACCAATGGTTGAAATTGGTGGTAAGCCTATTTTGTGGCACATTATGAAAATGTACTCGTCTCACGGAATTAATGATTTTGTAATTTGTTGTGGTTATAAAGGGTATGTCATCAAAGAATATTTTGCTAACTATTTTCTTCATCAATCGGATGTTACTTTCTGCATGAAAGAAAATAGCATGGATGTGCATGAAAAGAGAGCTGAACCCTGGACAGTGACATTGGTGGATACAGGGGATGAATCTATGACTGGTGGACGTCTGGGACGAGTGGCTGATTATATTAAAAATGAAGAGGCCTTTTGTTTTACTTATGGTGATGGGGTTGGTGATATTGACATTGCAGAAACAATAGAGTTTCACAAACAACACGGCAAGCAAGCCACTCTCACTGCGACTTATCCTCCTGGACGTTTTGGCGCATTAGATATACAAGCAGGTAAAGTGAATAGCTTTAAAGAAAAACCTAAAGGTGATGGTGCCATGATTAACGGTGGCTTTTTTGTTCTCTCACCGAAAGTTTTGGAGCGAATTGACTCAGATGCATGTGTGTGGGAGCAACAACCACTTGTGGGGTTGGCGGATGATGGGGAGCTAATGGCTTACGAGCATCACGGTTTCTGGCAGCCAATGGATACCTTGAGAGATAAAAACTATTTAGAAGAATTGTGGAAATCGGGCAAAGCGCCTTGGAAAAACTGGGAATAATTACTAATGATTGATTCTGGTTTTTGGAGCGGGAAGCGGGTTTATCTAACTGGCCATACGGGGTTTAAAGGTAGCTGGTTAGCACTTTGGTTGACCGAAATGGGTGCTGTCGTGAAGGGTTATGCCCTAACTCCACCGACCAAACCTAACCTGTTTGAAGAAGCTAAAGTTGCTGAAAAAATTGAATCGCAGATTGGTGATATTCGCGATTTTGAAGCTTTAAAAGTAAGCCTGTCTGAATTTAACCCAGATATTCTGATTCATATGGCTGCACAACCTTTAGTGCGCTTGTCCTATAAAGAACCTTTAGAAACTTATGACACTAATGTCATGGGAACGGCTAAAGTGCTTGAAGCGGCGAGAATCTGTTCAAATTTAAAAGCAATTGTCAGTGTTACTACTGATAAGTGTTATGAAAACAAAGAATGGGTCTGGGGGTATCGAGAAGATGAACCGATGGGAGGGTTTGACCCTTACTCCAGTTCAAAAGGCTGTGCTGAGTTGGTGACTTCAGCCTATCGTCGGTCTTTTATGCAAGAACAAGGTATTGGTTTGGCTTCTGCCAGAGCCGGTAATGTGATTGGTGGTGGAGACTGGGCGGGTGATCGATTGGTTCCAGATATTTTACGTGCGTTTGAAAAAAATCAGCCAGTTGTTATTCGCAATCCCGCTTCAACACGCCCTTGGCAACACGTACTTGAGCCGCTTTCCGGTTATTTGGTTTTAGCCCAACATCTATACCAAAACCCAAAGGATTTTGCAGAAGGATGGAACTTCGGCCCTTATGAAGACGACGCTAAACCTGTGGATTGGATTTTAAATCACATGGTCGCTAACTGGCCGGGGGCAAGTTGGGAACTGGATAAAAACGCCCATCCTCATGAAGCGGGTTATTTAAAGTTGGATGTCTCTAAAGCCAAAGCGAGGCTTAAATGGCACCCCACTTGGCGTTTAGAGCAAACACTTGCCAAAATTATTAAATGGCACCAGGCCTGGCTAAATAACGCGGATATACAACAAGTGTGTCTGGAAGAAATTAATGAATTTATGAGAGATTTTAACAATGCAAACCACTGAATCGATTAGACAAGAAATTTCCGAACTGGTCAAAAAGTATGCTGAGCTGCAGTATGGCGAAAAGCCTTTTGAGCCAGGAGTATCGGTTGTTCCGCCATCAGGTAAGGTAATTGGCGAAACAGAGCTTCAATATATGGTTGAGGCTTCCTTAGACGGTTGGTTGACCACAGGGCGCTTTAACGAACAGTTTGAAAAAGAACTTGCCGAATTTATCGGTGTTAAACATTTAATTACCGTTAACTCGGGTTCCTCTGCAAACTTGGTTGCTTTTAGCGCTTTGACGTCTCCTAAGTTAGGGCCGCGTGCAATTAAAAAGGGAGATGAGGTTATTGGCGTGGCAGCAGGTTTTCCGACTACTGTGAATCCTATCGTGCAATTTGGTGCTGTTCCGGTGTTTGTTGACGTCGATTTAAAAACGCACAATATCGATGCCGACTTGATTGAAGCCGCGATTACGCCAAAAACCAAAGCTATTATGTTGGCGCATACTTTAGGAAATCCTTTCAATCTTGCGAAAATTAAAGCCATTTGTGAAAAGCATCATTTATGGCTAATTGAAGATTGTTGTGATGCTCTTGGTGCTGAATTTGATGGTAGAAAGGTCGGTACGTGGGGCGATATTGCAACCTTGAGCTTTTATCCTGCGCATCACATGACTATGGGAGAAGGTGGCGCCGTTTTTACCAACGATGCACAGTTGGCAACCATTGCCGAGTCCTTTAGAGATTGGGGGCGTGATTGCTATTGCAAGCCTGGATGCGACAATACATGTGGCACTCGCTTTAGTATGAAACTGGGTGATCTACCGGAGGGGTATGACCACAAGTACACCTACTCGCATTTAGGTTACAACTTAAAAATCACTGATATGCAAGCTGCGTGTGGTTTAGCGCAATTGAAACGCCTACCTGAGTTTATTGACAAACGTAATGCCAATTTCGATTACCTGAAGAATCGTTTAAATTCCGTGACCGATTTTATTGAACTGACTGATCCAACAGAGAACTCAAAACCGTCTTGGTTTGGGTTTCCAATTACCTTAAAAGAAACCGCAGGTGTTAGTCGTGTGGATTTAACCAAATATCTTGATCAATGCAAAATTGGTACACGTTTACTCTTCGCTGGAAACCTGATTCGACAGCCTTATTTTGAAGGAGTGGAGTATCGGGTGGTTGGAGATTTAACTAATACCGATATCACCATGAACCAAACCCTTTGGTTGGGAATCTACCCAGGCCTGGATAAAGAACATTTGGATTATATTGCAGAAAAACTAGAAGAATTCTTTGGTGTGAACTTCTAATGTCAAAACCAACGGTTTTACTTACTGGCGCAACCGGCTTTTTGGGAAGCCATTTACTGGAAGCCTTAATTCAGCAAGGCTATTCAGTAGTGGTGCTTAAACGCACGGCATCTAGCTTATGGCGAATTGAACATTTGGCAGGGCAATACAAAAGCTATGATGTAGACGTTCAGTCCATATCAAAAATTTTCGAGCATGAGATAATAGATATTGTTATCCATATGGCAACTTTGTATCGGAAGTTTGACAATGGGAATGAGGTGTCGGAGATGTTGGCCTCGAACGTGACATTTCCGGCCGAAATCGTGGAGGCTGCTTCCCGTAAGGGCATTAAGGGGTTTATTAATACGGGTACTTTTTTTGAATATGATTGTTCTAGACAACCGGTTGATGAAAGTACTTCTATTGCCCCTTTTAATTTCTATGCCAAGACCAAGCTTGCTTTCGAGTCAATTTTAAAAACACACTCAGATAAGATGATGGTCAATACCTTTAGGTTATTTTCACCTTACGGTGAAAAAGATAATCAAAAATTAGTCCCCATGATTATCCAAAAAGCATTGGAGGGAGAGGTAATTGAATTATCCGAAGGGTTACAGAAAATTGATTTGATTTATGTAAAGGATATTGTCTCGGCCTATATGAAAGCGGTAGAGAGAATCTCGTCAGGTACTTTCCCGCCTGAGTATGAAGTGTTTAACCTTGGTTCGGGCGTGCCGCTCAGTATTAGAGATATTGTTTCGATTGTAGAACAAAAAGTCGGTAAGCCGCTTAAGAAAACGTGGGGAGAGGCTTCGAAGATTGATATTCCCATTGCCTATGCAGACATTACAAAATTAGAACGAATTTTACACTGGAAACCTGAATATACGGCTTTACAAGGTATTGAAAACACTGTCAGCTTTTATCAGAAAGAAGGAATGAAATGATTGTTAAATCAACACCACTAGATGGCGTATTTGAAATAGAAAATAAAGTATTTGAGGATTGTCGAGGAAAGTTTGTGAAAACTTTTCATGAAGATGTTTTCAAATCTCACGGCTTAGAATGTGATTTTAAGGAAAGTTTTTATTCCGTATCGAAAAAAAACGTTCTTCGAGGAATGCATTTTCAATTACCCCCTCATGATCATGCTAAATTGGTTTATGTCACAGATGGTGAAATCTTGGATGTTGCGGTTGATATTCGTAAAAAATCACCGACTTTTGGAGAGTGTTTTGCGACAAAGCTTTCGTCAGACAATGCAAAGTCCTTATATATGAGTAAAGGGTTTGCGCATGGTTTTTTAACCTTGTCAAATTTTGCCACAGTGACCTACTTAACGACGACCGTTCATGCACCGGAGCACGACTTTGGAATTCGGTGGGATAGTTTTGGATTTGATTGGCATGGTTATCATATTGATACATCTTTAGTTTCAGAACGTGATAAATCGTTTAAGTCGTTAGAGCTATTCTGTGAAGCCATCTAAAAAGGCAATTACTTCAGGGTATGTAGCGCAGGCATTAAATATTGGCTATGGGGTTCTTATTCTGCCATTTATGTTAGTTTTTCTGTCACCAGCAGAAGTTTCTTACTGGTTGGTCTTACTATCATTTTTAGGTTTGGTAATGGTTTTTGATTTTGGTTTTTCGCCTACCATTACTCGTAATGTTGCCTATGTAATGTCTGGAGCACAAACGCTCCAAGCACAGGGTGTTTGCTCAACTAATAATAGTGGAGAGCCTAACTGGAAACTATTCGGACAATTATATCAAACAGTTAAAAAGTTATATTTTTATATTGCATTAATTGGGCTTATCGTGTTTGGTTGTTTTGGAACCTGGTATGTGAACTTGTTTCTGGATAATAACCCTATCGTATATGGGTGGCAGGTTTGGTTGATTTTTCTTATAGGATTTATTTTTAATTTATATTTTTTATTTACCCAACCATTATTAATGGGGATTGGTTCCATATACCAAGCTAATATGACGAATATTATTATGCGAGGTTTATGGTTATTGTTGTCATTGGTTGGGCTATGGTGGTTTGAGACGATTTTGGTAATGCCCATAGCATATTTACTGGGGGTTTTTTTTGCTCGTATATATGCGTATGTTGTTTTGAATCAAAAAATAGTTTTTATTATTTTTAAAAAATCTCGGTTGCTTAAGGTTTTGCTACCAAATGCTTGGCGATTAGGAGTGGTAATGCTCGGAGCTTTTTTAATTAATAAAGCGACGATATTTTTTGCAGGGATCTACTTTACTGCTGATGTGTCGGCATCCTATATGATTACCTTACAAGTGTTATCAGTTGTTATGGCGCTCTCAAATGTGTATTTTCAAATGCATATTCCGCAATTAAGCGGTATGCAGCTAGAATTAGTTTCGAGTAAAAAGAAACTTTATTATAAGTTAGTGTTGGTATCACTTTTAATCTATGCATTTTTTGCATTTGGAATAATGTTATTTGGTGATTTAGCCCTCAGTCTATTGAGTACTGATATTGTACTGTTACCTATCTCTTTACTGTCATTAATATTGTTTTTTGGTTTTCTAGAATTGCATCATAGTCTTGCAGGAATGTATATTACGACTCTGAATGAGGTTCCATTTGTTTGGTCGGCGGTTTTATCTGGTTCAGCGATAGTTGGGTTAATTGTTTTTGTTTTTTCTTATCTCAAGATGGATAGTATGATCTGGCTTATTCTTATTCAAGGGTTAGTGCAATTAGCTTATAACAATTGGAAGTGGCCATTGGTAGTGTATAAAAAATTACAGGAAGACAAGAGTGAATGAACTTGATTTAGATTATAAAGATAATTTTTCGGTGTATTCACATGTGAAAACTGAGTTGGTTCATGGGGTGCCTAATTTTGACGGGTCTATTGTGTCAATTATGATACCTACCTTTAAACGTCCCCATTTGCTTAGAGAGGCTATTGAATCTGCTTTAAATCAAAATTGTGATTTAAAATACAATGTGATTGTTGTTGATAATGATGATATAGGAGAAAGTTGGAAAGACGTAGAAGAGTTAGTGGGTTCATTCAATGCCGAAAACTTGTATTTATTTCGAAATAACCAAAATATTGGTATGTTTGGTAATTGGAATAGATGTATAGAATTATGTCCAACCGAGAAAGTTATAATCTTGAATGATGATGATTTATTGGACATATCGTTTATCGCTCAAATGTCTTTGTATATGCATGAGAATGAGCTGGTAGTGTGTAACCATAAGAAATTCGGAACGAAGCACAGAGAGGGTAATATTAAGAAAGCCTTAGATAAATTTAAGCTTTTTTTAGAAAAACTTTTAAAAGGTAAGTGTTATTCATATGCGCATGAAGATATTTTATTTTATGGTCCTACTGCTGGTACATTGGGTGTGATTTTTAATAAAAGTCATATGAAAAAAATTGGTGGGTTTGATGAAGCATACTTTCCTATATCTGATTATGAGTTTTTTTATAGATATTGGAAAAACTTTGGAGTATGTAAAGTTAACGAGGTATTGGCAAGCTATAGGATTTCTGAAAATGAGTCCTTGAAAATAGAGACTCTTAGGAATTTTTTAATTAAAGAATATTTGCTACGAAATGAGATATTAGAAGAATATCCTATCGGAAAGAGAAGAAAATGGCTCTATTCTAAATTAATAAAAATTATAGCTGGAAATTATGCTGTATTTTGGAAAAGCCTAAATGATGACTTCAATTCATATCAAGAGATAAAAAAAATTAAACTTGAAAGTTATTGCGCTTCTTCATTGTTAACTGCTCGGATACGCTCGTTGTTTGTATATATAGTATTTTCAATATGCTCTAAAGTAAAAAACAAGCCAGAAACAGTTTTTCGACGATGAATTTAGGTTATCGGTATAAATGAAAATTTCTAACCTTTATTTTTTAAATTTTTTTATTGCATTTGTTTTATTTTCAGCTCCTGTAATCAGTTCACTATATAACTTTTCTCCCGGACAAAATTGGTACTTGATTAAAGATTTAGCTGTTGTGGTCATGTTGCTTTTTGCCTTGTCTATTTCAACACAAGCCCTTAACGCGAATATTTTATATCTCTTGATTCCTGTTTTAATTGTGTCAGCTTATGGAGTGCTTTTTAGTGATTCGAACTTGTTTTTACAGGTTGCTTCACTGAGGCAATTTTTAGTACCGTTTGAATTTGTTTTGATTGGTTATTTGGTTGTTCGGTCTCAATGTGATTACTTACGCCTTAGTTACGCAACGTTATTAGTGGTATTTGTCATATTGATATTTGGTTTTTTTGAGCGTTTCACCTATTTTTGGCAATTGGTTCCTGTAGAAGCTTTTTTTACAGCGAAAAATATTCCCGTTTTTGTCACGGGTTACCCTGTATTTTGGATTGAACCAATATCGTTACTGGGGTTTCGACCGTTCGATGCAGGGGTTCCAAGAATGGTTTCAACAGTATTTGACCCTATAAACTTAGGCGCGATATTTGTGTTTGCATATACGTTGTTGCTATTTGAAGGAAAGGCTTTTTTTAGTAGTTTTTTTCGAAAGATATATTTGGTTGGGTTGTTGGTGGGTATTTTTTTAACCTTTTCAAAAGGCGCTTGGTTACAGCTCATTTTAACAGTATTCATTTTTAATACGCGGGTCCCATTGCCTTGGAAAATTTTTGTTGTGTTGGCTTGCAGTCCTTTTGTTTATGCATTTGTATTATATCACGCAGGTTTTGAAGCACACTTGATTGGTTTTGTTGAAATTTTTCACCATTTAACAATTTTAGGGGGCGGTTTAGGAAGTTTTGGTAATTATACGGCCATGTTTTCAAACTCGACTGTAACTGGAGTTGGAGATTCATATTGGGCTGCGGTTATGGGGCAGTTTGGCTTTTTAGGTTTTATAATTTGGTTTTTAACATTTCTGTGGATTATTGCTAGACTGGGGTTGACGCATTACTTGTCATGGTTATTGATGTCCCAGTTACTAGTGAGTGCTCTTTCCGAAAATGCGTTTAATTTCATGAGTGTTTTTCTTTTGATGATATTTGTCGGTGGCTTTCTTCGGCTAAAAGATAAAAAGGCTGTTTAATGAAAATTGTGTTGGTTGAACCTATAGGTGGTCATGGTGGCATGGAAATATATGACTACGGGATAGCTAAAAGTCTTGCTGAGCATGGTTGCGAGGTTACCTATATTACATGTGATAAAACTAGAGATTTGGGCAGTAGGTATAATATTACCGTTAAGAAATTTTTTGGTTCGATGTATGATCGCCACAGAAGTCCTTTGTTAAGATTTCTATCGTTTTTGAAGGGCGGAATGAATAGTGTAAGGTATATTCGTAAGCATGATTATGATGTTGCGCAACTACATATATTTACATTTTCACTGGTCGAACTGTTTTTATTGATATCTTCGTTATTCTATAAGACAAGAGTGTTTGTCAATATACATGACCCAATTTCATTTGGTCGAAAATCAAACCGTTTGATTAAGCTAATTTTTATCAAGTTATTATCCTTTTCCAAAATAGTTGTTACAACTCATACGAATTATTCAAAAAGTATTTTAAAAGAGATGCTACCTGGAAAAGAAGTAGTTTTGATGCCGCATTCAGATATTGATTTTATTCATGAGTACGACAGCTTTCCTCAGGAGGTTAAAACGAAGTATGGATTAGAAAAAAGCGATAATTTTGTTTTATTTTTTGGACAAATAAAAAAAACTAAAGGGCTGGAAACTTTGTTAAAAGCATGGCCTATGGTTATCAAAAGATGCCCTGAATTGAAATTGTTAATTGTTGGTCGCTGCTGGCAGAATGATTGTTCCATTTATGATGAGTTGATCAATAAGCTGGGAATTGGAAGGCATGTTGTTTGGAAAAAGGGCTATGTGCCAGATGAAGACGTCCCCAGCTATTTTTCGTTAGCTGAAGTTGTTGTATTGCCATATACTCGAATTTATTCTAGTGGGGTGCTATTGAGAGCCATGGGTTATGGCAAGCCAGTTATTGTTTCTGATCAGCCAGCCTTTACCGAAATCGTAGAGCATAACCTAACCGGTTTGGTTTTTGTGACTGAGGACGTTGTAGACCTTTCGGAGAAAATTGTAGAGGTGATAAAGAACCCGGATTTGCAAAAGAACCTCACGTTTAACGCTTCTAAATTAATGGAGAATAAATATTCATGGGATGCTGTTGGAAAAAAAATGCTCTCAATCTTTAAAGGTGAGGTGGAATGAAACCAAACGTCAATGGAAAGATTTTTATACTGGGGTGGAGTGGTTACATTGGGCAGGCTTTGTGCAAAAGATTAGAAGAACAGGGTGAGCCAGTTGTAAAGGTGGGAAGGAATTCTAGTAGCGACTGTATATTTGATCTTGAAACATGTAATCTTTTGGCGTTGGACGAGGTGGCGGCAGGTGATAAGTTTGTCTTTCTGGCAGCGATATCTTCTCCTGAAGAGTGCGCTAATAACTATAGTTATTCTTATAAAATAAATGTTGCTCATACTTCTAATGTTATCGAATATCTTTTGAATAAAAGTGTCCATGTCTTATTTAGTTCCTCGGATGTCGTCTATGGGCGCACAGAAGCACCTGTTGATGAGAACAGTCCCATTAATCCTGGGTTTGCATATGCAGAAATGAAAGCAGAAGTTGAGAAACGATTTTTGCAAAATAACTATTTTTCTGTTATGCGCCTTTCTTATGTTTGGTCGATAGGTGACAAGTTTACAAAATTTTTATTGGAGAGCAGTAAAAATGAAAGTAATGTTGAGGTATTTGATCCTTTTGTCCGTTCAGTTGTTTTTTTAAGAGATGTAATCGACTTTATTGATTCTTTTGTTGTAGCTAAAGATCAATTCCCTCGGCTTGTAAATCTGTCTGGCCCTGAGTTTATTTCCCGTGTGCAGCTGGCTAAAGAAATTTCACGTTTCGTGTCTTTTTCTTACACTGTCGTTCACCCTGATGAGAATTTTTTTAAGTATCGACCAGATCACATTTTTATGACCAGTGTGTATCTGTCTAGTGTTTTAAAAAGAAAGCCTTATTGTATGAAAGAGGCAATGAAAATTAGTTTTAAAGAATATTTGGAGCCCTAAGTATGACCAAAAAAGTTTTAATTACAGGATTTACAGGCCAGGTGGGGTCTCAGTTAGCAGATTTTCTATTAGATCAAACTGATTATGAAGTAGTGGGAATGATGCGTTGGCAAGAACCGATGGATAATCTATATGATTTGACTGGCCGAATTAATAATAAAGAGAGGGTCAGTGTATTTTATGCTGATTTGAATGATTTTTCGGCGATTGCCAGAATGCTTGAAGAGGTAAGGCCCGATTTTATTTATCATTTAGCGGCCCAGTCTTACCCAAAAACTTCATTTAATATTCCGATTGAAACTCTCCAAACAAATATTATTGGAACAGCCAATTTACTTGAAGGGATTAGACAATTAAAAGAGAAAAATGGTTTTGATCCAGTTGTACATGTCTGTTCATCAAGTGAAGTATATGGCAGGGCAAAGCCAGGGGAGGTTCTAAATGAAGATACTAAGTTTCATGGAGCCAGTCCATATAGTATTAGTAAAATTGGAACAGATTATCTTGGACAGTTCTATGGTGAGGCTTATGGTATAAAAACATTTGTTACCCGTATGGGGACTCACTCTGGGCCTAAAAGGAGTGATGTATTTTTTGAAAGTACTGTTGCTAAACAAATTGCTTTAATTGAGGCAGGGTTTCAAGAGCCAATCATTAAAGTTGGGAACCTGTCGAGTGTTAGGACATTTCAAGATGCCAGAGATGCGGTAAGGGCCTATTATCTTCTTTCGCAAGAGAGCTATAAAGGAAATGTACCTTGTGGTGAAACATTTAATATTGCTGGAGAGGATGCATATAAGTTGCCAGAGGTTATAGACTTGTTGCTAAGCTTTAGCAGTAGGCATGACATTAAAGTAGAGACGGACTCAGAAAGATTAAGGCCAATTGATGCAGATTATCAAATGTTTGATAACACAAAAATCAAATCATTTATTGATTGGGAGCCCGAGATTCCAACTTCAAAAATGTTTAAAGACCTATTAGATCACTGGCGTGATGAAATTAAAAAAGGAAAGGTTCCATTAAATAGATAATATAGTCTGCTGAGAATTTTATGAAAGTTAGATCGCGCGCGCCATTGCGCTTAGGTATTGCTGGAGGCGGGACAGATGTTTCGCCGTACTGTGATGAATTTGGTGGAGCAGTGCTAAATGCTACGATTGATATGTATGCATATTGCACAATTATAGATCAGTGTGAGGGGAAGGTTGAGTTTGAGGCTCAAGATATAGGTAAGTCTTTTTCTGGTATTCCTGGTATGCAAGATATTGCTGGAGACTTGGTTTTACATAAAGCAATATACAATCGAGTTATGGAAGATTTTAATGATGGAAATTATTTATCAATAAAAATCACCACCTATTCTGACGCTCCGGCGGGAAGTGGTCTTGGATCATCTTCGACATTAGTGGTGGCAATTTTAAAAGCTTTTCAAGAGTTATTGAATTTACCATTAGGTGAATATGATTTAGCTCATTTAGCATATGACATAGAGCGAATTGATTGTGGCCTGTCAGGAGGGAAGCAAGATCAATATTGTGCCGCTTTTGGTGGGGTTAATTATATGGAATTTTTTTCCGACGACAGAGTCATCGTTAACCCTCTGAGAATTAAGCAGCATACTTTAAATGAACTTGAGGCTAGCACATTATTATTCTTTACAGGCGTCTCGAGGGATTCAGCGAATATTATCAATGACCAAATTCATGCCGTTGAAGATTTACAGAAATTAGAAGGTTTACATAAAGTAAAGCAAAGTGCTGCTGTGATGAAGGAGTTTATATTGAAATCTGATATCTGCCGTTTGATTGAGCAGCAAACAAGTGCTTGGCAAGCGAAGAAGGTAACTTCGGCTCTAATTTCTAACCCTTTAATTGAAAAAATTTCTGAAACGGTTATCGGTGCAGGAGCTAAAAGTTTGAAAGTATCTGGTGCTGGTGGGGGTGGGTTTATGATGATTTTTTGTGATCCTGACAACCGTCATCATATTCAAAATAAGTTAAGGCAATATGAGGGGCGGTTTTTTAATTTTCATTTTACGAACACAGGGGCTGAATCGTGGGTAGTCAATCACTAAGCCACCAGTATTTAAAAAAACATATTGAAGATTCAATTTATGTAAAACAATCAATTCTAGAAGACTCTCTTCTTTTGAGCACCTTGTATGATGTCTCAGTTTTGTGTGTTGAAGCTTTTCGAGCCGGTAATAAGGTCATTTTAGCTGGTAATGGTGGTAGTGCTGCGGATGCCCAGCATATTGCAGCAGAGTTTGTCAGTCGCTTCCGATTTGACCGTCCTGGGTTGCCTTCTCTGTCTTTGTCTACTGACACCTCAATGTTGACTGCAATCGGTAATGATTACGGGTATGAAAAATTGTTTGCGCGTCAGTTACAAGCAAATGGGCGTGAAGGTGATGTATTCATCGGAATCAGTACTTCCGGTACATCAAAGAATGTTGTTGAAGCCATGAAAGTCTGTCCTGAGCTTGGCATTACTTCTGTCGGGTTTACCGGCCAGGGGGGAGGGCTTTTAGTTGATTTGGCTGATCATTGTTTATGTGTTCCAAGTAACTCAACGGCATTTATTCAGGAATCACATATCATGCTAGGCCATATTATTTGTGGTTTTGTTGAAGATTCGATTTTTAGGAAATAAGGGTATGGAAGCAGTTGTTTTAGTTGGGGGGCTTGGCACTAGGCTAGGGTATTTGACAAAGCTAACTCCAAAGCCAATGCTACCAATTCGCAATAAGCCTTTTTTGGAGTTACTTTTGAAGAGTGTTAAAAAAAAGGGAATTGATAGGGTTGTCTTAGCAGTTGGGTATCAGAAAGAAGTTGTGCAGTCCTACTTTGATACAAATGACAGAGATTTACCCCAAATAGTTTTTTCTGTTGAAGATAAGCCTCTTGGAACAGGAGGAGCTATTTGCCAAGCTTTAATGCAAACGGAGTCTGATAGTGTGTTTGTTTTAAATGGTGATTCTTATTTGGATTTAAGCTTTCAGGACATGAAAGACCAGCATGAGAAGGCTAATTGTGACATAACAATTGCAAGCTGCTTCGTTCGCCCTGCGGATAGATATGGTGTGATGCAAGTAAATGATGAACGTCAGGTTATATCTTTTGAAGAGAAAGGAAAGAAGCCTGAAGGGTTGATAAATGGAGGGGTTTACTTGCTCAATAAAGTGATTATGAGGAGGGTGTTGGATAAAATTGTGGAAATTCCTTATTCATTTGAGGAGGATGTTCTTGCCAACAGAACATTAGAATTAATCAAGTGCCACTTTCAAGTAGATGGTTATTTTTTAGACATAGGTGTTCCATTCGACTATGAAAAGGCACAAAAAGAATTATATATATGAATAAGACGTTATTAATACTCGGTACGCGAGGCGTTCCTGCATCTCACGGGGGCTTTGAGACCTTTGCCGAAAATTTAGCCGTATATCTTGTGAAACAAGGGTGGGATGTAACGGTTTATTGTCAGGAGTCGTATGAAAATTTTGGTGAAGTCACGGAATCCGAGTGGGAGGGAGTTCGCCGCATCCATATCCCGGTGAAGGGCAGTGGTGCGAAAGCCACCGTCGTTTTTGATTATCTTTCCGTTAGAAATGCTCTAAACCAACCAGGCCTGGTATTAACATTGGGTTACAACACGGCATTATTTAATTTATGGTTCCGCCTGAAAGGCAAAAAAAACCTCATTAATATGGATGGAATTGAGTGGAAACGCGATAAATGGGCTTGGTATGAAAGAGTTTGGCTGTATTTTAATGAAAGAATGGGGTGTTTGGTTGGGAATCATCTGATTGCCGATCACCCAGAGATTAAAAATCATTTGAAAACACGTGTTTCAGACGAAAAAATTACAATGATTCCTTATGGTGCACGAGCTGTTTTGACGGCGGATGAGAGTTGCCTGTCACCGTATGGTATTCAATCGAAACGATATGCCCTGCTGATTGCCAGGCCGGAGCCGGAAAACAGTATTTTGGAAGTGGTTCAAGCTTTTTCGGCTAAGAAACGTAATCATTATTTAGTTGTGCTAGGGCGCTATGAAGCGTCTAATGAGTATCATTCGAAAGTGCTCGCGGTCGCGAGTGATGAGGTTAAGTTTATTGGCGCGGTTTATGAACATTCGACACTGGATGCTTTAAGGTTCTTTGCATCGCTTTACATTCACGGCCATACGGTTGGAGGAACGAACCCTTCGTTAATCGAAGCGCTGGGAGCTTCGCAACCGGTTTTAGCACACGATAATCAATTCAATCGTTGGGTCGCCGGAGGAAAATCCGAATATTTTAACAGTGTTGAAGAGTGTTCAGCTGCTTTGGATAGTCTATTGAATGATGGCGCCAAGTTGTCGGAAATGTCCGATGATTCTCAAAAACGGTTCAATGAGCTGTTTACTTGGAAAACGGTACTGAAACAATATGAAGATTTGTTAGTTCGTTACATAGAAAAGGATTAATAAGCGTTTTTATTGATGAACCCTTTGAAAATAGTCAAAATGATAATTCTGATATCCAGCCATAATGACCAGTTGTTAATGTAGTGCAAATCAAATTGCACTCGTTTTTCCATTTTTTCCAATGTGTCTGTTTCACCTCGCCAGCCGTTGATTTGTGCCCAGCCTGTGATGCCTGGCTTCACTAAGTGACGCTGCATATATTTGGGGACAAGCTTCCGATACTCTTCGTTATGAGCTACGGCATGAGGTCTGGGGCCGACAATGCTCATTTTGCCTTGCAATACATTAATAAATTGAGGAAGTTCGTCTAAGCTTGTGCGGCGAATAAAAGCACCAAAAGGCGTGACTCTAGGGTCGTTTTGTGTGGCTTGCTTAATAACGGCTCCGTTGTCCTGAGCGGTCATAGAGCGAAATTTGTAAACCTTAATTTCTTTTCCATTAAGCCCATAGCGCTTTTGTTTGAATAAAACTGGGCCGGGAGAACTTTTTTTGACCATGAAGGCAATCCATAAAAGTATTGGGCTGATGAGTACTAATATGATGGACGAGAAGACAACGTCCTCTAGCCTTTTAATGATTTGATTGCTGGTCGAGCTGAGAGGCGTGTCGTACACACTGAAAACGGGAATCCCTTTGAGTTCACTGGTTTTGGCATGCATGAGATCGAAGCTAAATAGGTCTGGTACGAATTTCACGACGCTGGTGGTGTCGGTGAGTTCGTTAAGGATTTGTTTGATTTTTTGCTCGGCTCGTAAGGGTAGGCAAATATAAATTTCACTGTAGTGATTTTGGTTAACGATGTCACCGATTTGATTGGTGCATCCCTTGACTGGAATGTCGTTTATCTGAGTGTTGTGAAGCTCTGTGTTGTCGTCATAAAAAGCACAGACACGGTAGCCCAACCAGGGGTTGTTTTGGATGATATTGGCAATATGTTGGCCAACTTTACCTGCGCCGATAATGGCAATGGTTTTGGTGTTATTACCGTGCATACGGTATTTGGCCAAGACAGTTCGTAATGTGACGCGGTAGCCGATTAAAATGATCGGCGTGATGATGGCCCAAAGGGTGACGGCCAAGCGTGAGAAATTTTCACTGTCTTTATACAAAAAAGCAATAACGATCAGTGTGGCCCAAGTGAGCAGCCAAGCGTTTAGAATGAGTTTGGCGCTGGCAAACAGGGACCGGCCTCGCCAGCTGCGATAAACGCCGACCATTTGGCTGGCGATGACAAAAACGAACCCGCCTAATAACCCCATGGTTAAGTATCGGTCGTGCCAAGGAATATTTTGAAGTTGAGTAAGGCTTAGAAGTAAGAGAATAGGGAGGAGAGCGTCAATGACGCGGTGAATCCAAACAAAACCGGAATGGTCAGGCTTGATGGCATTAAGCATAAAATTAAGTACCCTGTTATGGCATTACGATAGAGTCAATGAAGAGTTGACTCTATCGTTGTTTCTAATCGTTTATTATTACTTTGTATTATAGCGTGAATAGGCTTTAAAAAACTGAGGATTATTTCGTAAACCTATTGCCGTGTATATAGCAGGTGTTACGGGTGAATGATTACCTCGTCTGGTGAAAATTGGTTATACTTTTGCATGATAAAATAAAACAATTCAAGGTTTAGTGAATATGGAAAAACAGCTTGGTAATTTGCCTGAAAGCGCTCGTTACGCAGGGGAAGATGAAATTGATTTATTTGAGCTATGGAATGGGTTGGTTGAGGAAAAAAAGCTGATTCTGGTGAGCTTTATAGCGGTGATTGCAATTGCAACTGTTTATGCGTTTTGGGTGAAGCCGACTTATCAGTCGAGTGCGTATTTTTTGCCGCCAGAAAAGGATGCCATACAAGAATTAAACCGCTTGGATATTCAATTGGGACGGAATGGGTCTTACGTTCCCTTAGGCGTGATGAACGCATTTACTAAGAACTTAACCTCTCGAAGTATTTTGAATGACGTTTTTAAAGAAAATAATTTAATGGAAGTGTTCGACTCGGGTTCTAGCGAGTTGGTTGGGGCAGACTATCAAGAAGCGTTTAATAAAGCGTTTGAACGTTTTTTGAGTGATTATTCGGTTAACTTTCCGAGAAAGAATGCGAATACCAGTGCGGTTTCAGCTAATCTTGCTCTGCAAGTAAGTGAGCAGGATGTGCAGCGTTTGTTGTCGAAAATTGTGAATCAAGCCATCGAAAAAACCACAAAAGAGTTAAGTGGAGAGGTGTTGTTTGAACGTCAGACGTTGATGGATCAAACTCAGAAAGAGATTGATTCGGCGCGTTTAATCGCAAAGGCTAAACGAATGGATCGGATTGCACGACTTGGAGAGGCGATTGTCATTGCCCGTAAGCTAAATTTGGCGGAGCCGAAGGCTGTGGGGCCCGAGGTAGGGATTCAAGGAGTACAAGCACAGGGCCTGCCTTTGTATTACCTTGGGTATAAATTGCTGGAAGCCGAAAAGAGTGCATTGCTAGAAAGAAAGTCCGATGACCCTTTTATTGAGAGATTAAGAGATTTGGAAGAGCGCTTGGCGTTATTGAATGCCGTTCAAGTGAACTTGAATAATGTCAGTGTCGTTAAGGTTGACCAAGCCCCGACCCTAGGAGAAAAAATAAAGCCTAAAAAAGCGTTAATTTTAGCGGTCGCTGGTGTTCTGGGTTTAATGTTGGGCGTCTTTGTGGCGTTGATTCGTCGTGCGGTTAAAAAGCGCCGAGCGGAAATGACGGTGAGTTAGTTTTTATTAGCGGGTTTGCTTGACCCCAGAGCTACATTAAAGACCCTGCATAGCGGGGTTTTGTGTTTCTAATGTTTTTGCGTTATCATTTTGTTACGCTTTAGTGCGTAATTTTTAATATTAAAAGTTAAAGGATGATAACGATGATTAGATTAGTTGCACTTGTTTTTAGTTTGTTTTTCGCTTCCTACGTTATGGCGGCACCAGTCAATGTAAACAGCGCTTCGGCGAGTGAAATTGCCGATGCTTTGAGTGGTGTGGGTGAAGTAAAGGCGCAGGCGATTGTTGAGTACCGTAAAGCGCACGGCGGATTTAAGTCCGTAGATGAGCTGGCGAATGTCAAAGGCATTGGCGTCAAGACGCTTGAGAAGAACAAGAGCGATATTTTGTTGTCGGATAAGAAATAATCGAGACAGCAAATGAATCTAATAGTTAGGAGGCTTGGCCTCCTTTTTTGTTTGTGCGGCGGCTTGGTGGCTTTCCCAACGGCCAACTCAGAAGACAGTCCTGACCTTTTTTTACCAAAGGTGTATGAACCGGGTAAAGTCGACGTTCGAGGTTGGTTGATGAGTGAAAAGCTGGATGGCGTTCGAGCTTACTGGGATGGTCAGCAGTTGTTATCACGTGGTGGCCAGATTATTCATGCTCCAGCTTGGTTTTTGAAAGGCTTTCCGAAGTTTGAGTTGGACGGTGAGCTTTGGACCAGACGCCAAGACTTTGAAAACATCGTTTCCATTGTGCGCCAGCAGGAACCGGATAACCGGTGGAACCAAATCTCTTACCGGGTATTTGACGTGCCGAACCAATCTGGAGGATTGTTGGAGCGGCTTGCGGTGTTGGAAACCTATTTGAAAAAACAGTCTTTACCACAGGTGAAGTTGATTCCGCAAATACCGGTTGAAACGACGGATCAGGTTCAAGAAACGCTTGACCGGCTGGTTGAAAAGGGCGCCGAAGGGCTAATTTTACGACAGGCTTCACAACCCTATGTGACTGGCCGAACGCAAACGGCCTTGAAAGTGAAAACCTATTGGGATGATGAGTGTCGAGTGGTTGGCTATACGCCAGGCAAAGGCCGTTTTGACGGTTTGGTCGGTTCTTTGGTATGTGATTGGCAAGGGCAGCGGATTAAACTGGGTTCGGGCTTAAGTGCTGCGGAGCGTAAAAATCCGCCAACGCTTAATACCTGGGTGACGTTTAAGTATTATGGTTTGACTCAGAAAGGGAAACCGCGGTTCCCGGTCTTTTTGCGTGTCCGCACCGACCAGGGGTTGCAGTAAAAGGTGGCCTGGCTAAACGTGTTTGATTAAAGGGAAAAATGCGATTTCGGTTCGGCATTGACCAGGTAAGGCAAGACGGTTTCAAACAAGACTTCCGTTTCCCATTCGGTGTCACTGATGCGGGTCAAGACCTCTGCGGTCATAGTCGGTTTTTCGCCCTGGATGGCGACCAGTCGGCCGCCCAGGTTCAGTTGTTGCTTGTAACTGTCGGGCAGTTCGGCCACGGCGCCGGTCAGGAAGATGACGTCGTAGGTTTGACCATCATCCCAACCTTGGCTGGCGTCGCCTTGTTTGAAGGTAATGTTGTCGAATTCGGTCAAACGTTGCTGGGCCGTTTCTTGTAAGCTTGGGAAAAGCTCTACGGTGGTGACGCTTTTTGCTGCTTTAGCCAGCAGGGCTGTGGTGTAGCCGGAACCGGTTCCAATTTCCAGTACGGTTTCGTCTTCGGCCGGGTCAAGCGCTTGCAGTAAGCGGGCCTCGACACGTGGCGGCAACATGGATTGATCTTCGCCAATCGGCAATTCGATGTCGCTGTAAGCCAGCGCTTGTTGCGACTCGGCCACGAACTCGTGACGTGGTGTTGACATGAACAAATCCAGTATTTTCGGGTCGAGCACATCCCAAGGGCGGATTTGTTGTTCGACCATGTTAAAGCGCGCTTGTTCGAAGTTCATTGGGGGTGTTCCTTTTGTTCTGGTTCCGTTGAGTACGAGGTTTTTATTCATTGTCTTTACCCGCTTTTTTCGCTTTGGGGTAATTCGGCCGTCTCAAAATGGGCGCTTAATTATAGCGGAATTTTTTTGAAAAAACAGCGAATCCATTTAAGGTGGATTGTGGCAGGTTGTATGAAATCCGCAAAATGCCCAGGCCTGGCAATTCTTTGTGAAAAGATTGTGGAATAACCTTTCTGGTGACTAGGTTTTTTTGACAGTCGGTCGATGGATTGCTATCGTTGAGGTCGTAACCCGCTAGTCGGTTTTCGATTTTTTTCGAAAGGAGGTGTGTCATGGCGATTAAATCATTTTTGAGCTTTGTGTTGGTGCTGATGCTGAGCGGGCCTTTGGGCGCGCTGTTCGGGACGTCGTCGGTGTATGCGGCCGAACAGAAGGTGAACATCACCAAAGATTTGGCCTCCATCACAGTGATGGACAATGGCAAAAAGTATGTCATCAAACGTAATCAAAACGTCAAAAATACGATTAATGAGGATTATGCATTAACGTCTCGGGCTTGTCCGCCGTTTTGTGTGCAACCGATGCAGTTATTGCCCGGCGTGCATACGATTGGTGAAATTGAGATGTTGAAGTTTTTGAAAGCCCGCTCCGATGGCGATAAAAGCATTATGATTATTGATTCACGTACCCCGGACTGGGTTCGAAAAGGTTCGATTCCAAGTGCCATTAATATCCCGTGGACGCAGTTGTATCCGGAATCTTCTTCTTATCAACCCTTCGTTGTGGAAGATTTGTTGACCAGCCGGTTTGGCGCCAAAGTCGATGACGGTATCTGGGATTTTTCCAATGCGAAAACCTTGGTGATGTTCTGTAACGGCCCTTGGTGTGGTCAGTCGCCGACCAATATCAAAGCGTTGGTGAATATGGGCTACCCGGCGGATAAAATCTATTGGTACCGCGGTGGCATGCAGGCCTGGAATGCTTTGGGTCTCACCACGACGACCTCGCCTTAATATTTGAGAGCTTCACACGAGAAGGATTCACGGCTAAAATGGCTAAAATCTTCCTGAATGTCTCGACTTACCCCTTCGGGCGTCGAGTTCTATGTTTCGTTGAAAAACTCGTTAATAGCCCGCTATTAGCTTCGTTTTCCGCCTAATTCAGAAAAATTTTATCTCATTTTTGCCTCGCGCCCCACTCATGCAAAGCTCTCTATTTGAATAACCTCAATGCTTATAAGGCATTGATTTATCGGGGTGAACGCATTGTTTGCCTCGATTACACACCAGTGGTTATTTTTCATTTTAATCTGCTAAAACGTAATCCTTCGTGTTATAATCGTCCGCTTTGCCGCGGATTGACTTTTCTTCGGGAAACCTGCTCCCATCTTTGTCGTCAGTGCATTTTAAGAAGTAAATTTAAAAATAATTTGAATTGAAATAGTTGAATAAAATTTAAAGAGATTAAATCATGCCTATCATTACCTTGCCGGATGGCTCGAAAAGAGCGTTTGAAGATGCCGTTACTGTCATGCAAGTTGCGTCCGATATCGGGACGGGGTTGGCCAAAGCGACGATTGCCGGTCGTGTGAACGGTCAATTGAAAGATGCGTGTGATTTGATCACGGAAGATGCCGAACTGCAGATTATCACTCTGAAAGATGAAGATGGTTTGCACATCATGCGACATTCCTGTGCCCATTTGTTGGGGCACGCCTTGAAGCAATTGTATCCGTCGGCGAAGATGGCGATTGGCCCGGTCATTGAAAACGGCTTTTATTACGACATTGATCTGGAAGAAAAAATCACGCCCGAAGATCTGTCGAAAATTGAAAAGCGTATGACGGAATTGGCGAAAACCAAGTACGAAGTCATTAAAAAGATGACGCCACGTGATGAGGCGTTAGCGATTTTCAAGGAACGTGGTGAAGACTACAAAGTCGAACTGATTGAAGATATGCCGGCTGAGACGGAGTTCGGTTTTTACTATCACCAGGAATACATTGACATGTGTCGTGGGCCGCACGTACCGAACATGGGGTTCATTAAAGCGTTTAAGTTGACGCATGTGGCCGGTGCTTACTGGCGCGGCGATTCCGATAATAAAATGTTGCAACGTATTTACGGCGTGGCGTTTGCCGATAAGAAAGAGTTGAGCGACTACCTGACGATGATGGAAGAAGCCGAAAAGCGCGATCATCGTAAGTTGGGGAAACAGTTGGATTTATTCCATGTGGATGAGTTGGCACCGGGCATGGCGTTCTGGCACCCGAAAGGTTCGACCCTGTACCGCATCGTGGAAGATTATATGCGTGAACAGCTTCGTGAAAACGATTACCATGAAATCCGAACGCCATTAATTATGGACCGCTCCTTGTGGGAAAAATCCGGCCACTGGGACAAATTTAAGGACAATATGTTCACTACGGAAACCGAAAACCGTGATTATGCCGTTAAGCCGATGAACTGTCCGGGACACATTCAGGTGTACAATCATAATTTGAGCAGTTACCGTGACTTGCCGATTCGTTTGGCGGAGTTTGGTTTGGTGCATCGTAATGAGCCGTCTGGCACCTTGCACGGGTTGATGCGTGTGCGCTCTTTTACCCAGGATGATGCGCATATTTTCTGTATGCCGGAGCAAATCAAACAAGAAGTGCAGGCCTGTATTGATTTGGTCTTTACGACTTATGCGGATTTTGGGTTTGATAATATTCAAGTGAAGTTTTCGACGCGTCCTGAGCAGCGCGTGGGGTCCGATGAGGTTTGGGATGCGGCCGAGGAAGCCTTGGAACAGACCCTTAAAGACGCTGGTTTGGAATATGCTTTGCAGCCGGGTGAAGGTGCTTTTTATGGTCCTAAGATCGAATTTCAGTTAAAAGATTGTATCGGTCGAGTCTGGCAGTGCGGCACCATTCAGCTGGATTTCTCGATGACGCAGGCCGAACGTCTGAATGCCGTTTACATTGGTCCAGACAACGAAAAGCATCACCCGGTCATGATTCACCGCGCGATTCTCGGGTCGCTGGAACGTTTTGTCGGTATTTTGGTTGAACACTATGAAGGTAAGTTCCCAACCTGGCTGGCACCGGTGCAAATGGTGATGGCCTCCATTGCGGAAGTCCATAACGATTATGTGGCCGAATTTGCTAAAAAATTGAAAAAACATGGGTTTAGAGTCGAAACAGACTTGAGAAATGAGAAGGTTGGGTTTAAAATTCGCGAACACACTTTGCAACGTGTGCCGTATATCCTCGTTGTTGGGGATCAGGAAATGGAAAACGGTACCGTAAACGTGCGTGCCCGTGGTGGAGAAAATCTGGGAAGCTTCTCGTTTGAAGAGCTGCTCAATCTACTTGTAGACGATATTTCGCACCTTGGGCGAGTTGTTGAATCCTAAGTTTTACAGAAATAGTTTATTGAGGAGATATTACTATCGCAGTTAGAAGAGGTCGTGGTAGGCCGCAGCAACCGGAAGCGCCTAAAGACAACATTAACGACAGAATTACGGCAAAAGAAGTCCGCTTGATCGATGCGGATGGAGAGCAGAAAGGTGTCGTCTCAATTGAAGAGGCTTTAGAAGCCGCGCGTGATGCAGAAATGGACCTGGTGGAAATCTCTGCAAAATCCAGCCCGCCGGTTTGCCGAATCATGGACTATGGTAAATACGTTTATCAACAGCAGAAAAAAAAGCACGAAGCTAAGAAAAAACAAAAGCAGGTTCAGGTCAAGGAAGTGAAATTCCGTCCTGGAACGGAAGAAGGGGATTATCAGGTGAAAATGCGTAACCTGACGAAGTTCCTGGAAAAAGGTGACCGCGTGAAGGTCACCATCTGGTTCCGCGGACGCGAAATTACCCATAAAGAGCTGGGCATGCGAATGTTGGAACGTGTGCGCGATGATATTCAGGAAATCGCCACCGTCGAACAAATGCCGAAGATGGAAGGGCGCCAATTGCAAATGATGGTCGCGCCGATCAAAAAATAATTCGGTAACGGTTTATGGAAAACACCCGGCCATTGGTCGGGTGGCTTTCGATAGAAAACTTGCTCCCACAAGTCGAAAAAGGGAATCATAAAAACAATAACTGGGACTGGCGTTTTAAACGTCGTTACCGGTGCAGCTCTTCAGTGCTGTTTATTGTTAAGCGTTGGGTGCCGAAAAGCATCGAACATCCTCAAAACTGATGGTATTCCGGTTCGCTGGAATATCGGCAATTGGAGTTTTAGCCATGCCTAAGATGAAAACAAATAAAAGTGCTCAAAAGCGCTTTAAGAAAACCGGCTCCGGCCGTTTTAAGTGCAAACAATCGCATCTTCGTCATATCTTGACCAAGAAGTCGACTAAGCGTAAACGTCACTTGCGTGCTGCAAGCATGATTCATGATAACGATGTGGCAATGGTTCGCCGCATGCTACCATACGCGTAAGGAGGTTGACCCATGGCAAGAGTTAAAAGAGGCGTGATTGCACGCAGAAGACACAATAAAGTATTAAAGCAAGCAAAAGGTTATTACGGAGCTCGTAAAAAGATTTTCCGTGTGGCCAAGCAGGCTGTAATCAAAGCGGGTCAATATGCTTATCGTGACCGTCGTCAAAAGAAACGTCAATTCCGTCGTTTGTGGATTGCACGTATCAATGCTGCGACACGTATGAATGGTATGACTTACAGCCGTTTCATTTCCGGTTTGAATAAAGCGGGAATCGAAGTGGATCGTAAAGTGCTATCCGATATCGCTATCCATGACGCAGAAGCGTTTTCCGCCATTGTTGAAAAAGCAAAAGCGGCCTTGGCATAACGATAGAGGTTCCTACGGAACCAATTTAAAGGGGCTTTTAATAAGCTCCTTTTTTATTTTTAAGCCCAGTTTTTCGGCTCCCTTGTGGGAGATGACTGGGTTTAAAAATAAACAAACACACGCATTGATTGCAGGTGTCAAAATCAATGCGAAGCTTTTACTGCCCATAATGTTCGGCGCGTATAAAACAAGATATTCCTCATTTTTATTTTAAAGGTCGTTTAGATCATGCAAGAAAAACTGCAGCAGATAGTGTCGCAAGCCAAGGAAACGATTCATTCCGTTTCCGAATTGATGCACTTGGACGAAATTCGAGTCCAATACCTCGGGAAAAAAGGTGAACTGACCGCCATGATGAAAACGCTGGGGCAACTTTCCGCCGAGGAAAGACCGAAAGCAGGTCAGGTGATTAACGAAGCCAAACAAGCGGTACAAGGCTTTTTGAACGAAAAGAAGGCCGAATTGGAAAAAGCGATCTTGGATGCTCAGTTGGCCAGTGAAACCATCGACGTTTCCTTGCCTGGCCGCGGTTTGGATGTGGGTGGCTTGCACCCGGTCACACGCACGTTGCGCCGCATTGAGATGATTTTTGCCAAGGCCGGGTTTGATGTCGAAACCGGTCCGGAAATCGAAGACGATTGGCACAACTTTGAAGCCCTGAATATTCCGGAAACCCATCCGGCTCGAGCCATGCACGACACCTTTTATTTCGACGAGCAAACCGTTCTCAGAACCCATACTTCCGGGGTGCAAATTCGAACCATGGAAAATAAAGACGTGCCGATGCGTATTATTGCACCGGGGCGGGTGTATCGTTGCGACTCCGACCAGACTCACACGCCGATGTTCCACCAGGTGGAAGGCTTGGTCATCGAGGAAAACGCCAGTTTCGCGCAATTACGCACCTTGATTATCGAATTCCTGCGTCAGTTCTTTGAAGACGAAAACCTGAAAGTGCGTTTCCGCCCATCGTATTTCCCGTTTACCGAGCCGTCTGCGGAAGTGGATATCGCCACGGATTTATTCGGTGACGGGCGTTGGATCGAAGTACTGGGGTGCGGTATGGTTCACCCGAACGTTCTGAAAAATGTAGAAGTGGACGCGGAGCAGTACTCCGGTTTTGCGTTCGGATTGGGTGTGGAACGTTTGGCGATGTTGCGTTATGGCGTAACCGATTTGCGCCAGTTCTTTGAGAACGACCTACGCTTTTTGAAACAGTTTAAATAATCACCAGGCCTGACGAGAAGATAAGCATTATGAAAGTAAGTGAAAGTTGGTTAAGAGAGTGGACGAATCCGGAATGGGATTCTCAAACCTTAGCGGAAGAATTGAGTTTGGCCGGCCTGGAAGTGGATGGCGTGGAGCCGGTGGCTCCCGCCTTTTCGAATGTCGTTGTTGGCCAGGTGGTGTCGGTGGAGAAGCATCCGGACGCCGATAAGCTGAACGTTACCCAAGTGGATGTCGGTGAAGAAGAGAATCTGCAAATCGTTTGCGGTGCACCGAATGTGGTGGCCGGTATGAAAGCCTGCTGCGCGAAAGTCGGTGCGGTATTGCCGGGCGATTTCAAAATCAAAAAAGCCAAGTTACGCGGCGTGCCATCGCACGGTATGTTGTGCGGCGCAACCGAAATCGGCCTGCCGGATGATGGTGTGGACGGTTTGTATGTGTTGCCGGATGAGGCATCGGTCGGTCAGGATGTTCGTGAATATTTAAACTTAAACGATCAAGTCATCGATGTTGACTTAACGCCAAACCGCGCCGATTGTTTGAGTGTGGAAGGTGTGGCGCGCGATATCGCGGCCATCAGCAATGCGCCTTTCAAGGTTCCGTATGAAAGTCAGGAAGTGGCGAAAAACGGTGCTTGTCCGCAAAACGTTGCGGTTGAACAACCACAGGCTTGCCCGAAATATCTTGGCTGTGTGGTCGAAGGACTGAACCCGCAAGCCGAAACACCCCTTTGGATGAAGCAGCGCTTGGAACGTGGCGGTATTTCGCCGAAAACCTTCTTGGTGGATGTGACCAATTACGTGCTGTTGGAGCTGGGGCAGCCGATGCATGCGTTTGATGCGGATAAGTTGCAAGGGGATATCCAAATCCGTTATGCGCAATCGGGTGAAACTCTGGTCACGCTGGACGAGAAAGAACTAACGCTGCAAGACGACACCTTAGTGATTGCCGACGATTCCGGTGCCATTGCGTTGGCCGGAATCATGGGCGGTCTGGCGACGGCCGTGTCCGATGCAACGCAACGTATTTTCCTGGAATGTGCGCACTTTTCGCCATTGGCGATTACCGGTAAAGCGCGTCAGTACGGTTTGCATACCGATTCGTCACACCGTTTCGAACGTGGGGTGGACGCGTACTTACCGGAGCGCGCTCTGGAACGAGCGTTACAGCTGATTACCGATATTGCCGGCGGTCAGGTCTCCGAAGTGTCGTCGACGGTTTCGATGGAAAATTTGCCGACGGCGAAGACGATTGTCCTGCGCCCGGAGCGCGTGGCGAAATTGTTGGGTGTCGATTTGTTGAACGCGGAAATCGAAGCCATTTTCGAACGCTTGAATTTTGATGTGAAAGCGATTGACGGCGGCTGGGAAATGACGGCACCAACTTATCGCTTCGACATGGAAATCGAAGCCGATTTGATTGAAGAAGTCGGCCGAGTATACGGTTATAACAATTTACCGGATACCGAGGTACAAGCCCCTATGAGATTGCCGACTTTGCCGGAGTCGGAGCAGGAGTTGTATGTCATCCGTAAAGCCTTGGTCAATCGCGGTTATTTCGAAGTGGTAACGTATTCGTTTGTCGAAGAGGACTTGCAGGCTAAGCTGGTACCCGACAGTCCGGCCATCTGTCTAAAAAATCCGATTTCCGATGATATGAAGGCGATGCGCACTACCTTGTTCCCCGGGTTGTTGCAAACGGTCTCTTATAACCAGAAACGTCAACAAAGCCGTATTCGCATTTTCGAATCCGGTTTGGTGTTCAATATTCAGGACGGTAAAACCTTGCAAACACCGATGATTGGTGGCGCGATTGTGGGCGATCTGCATCCGCAAAATTGGGCGGGGGATAACCGTGCCGCTGATTTCTTCGATTTGAAGGGGGATGTAGAGACGTTGCTGGAAATGAGTCATGTACTGGGTCAGGTACGTTTTGAAGCGCGAGAATATCCGATGTTGCATCCAGGGCAGTCGGCCGCGATTGTTAAAGACGGTCGTACGGTTGGGGTAATGGGGCAATTGCATCCAAGCTTGGTGAAGACTACCGGTGTATCCGGCAAGGTGTATGTGTTCGAGTTGCGCTTGGATGCGATCTCCAAAGCGCAGGTGCCACAGGCCAAGCCGATTTCCAAGTTCCCGGAAGTACAGCGTGATTTGGCGTTTGTCGTGTCGGAAAGCTTGCCGATGCATGATTTATTGGATGCCATTCAGCAGGTTGAATCGGATATTTTGCAAGGTGTGGAGGTCTTTGATATTTATCGCGGCCAAGGTGTCGGGGAAGGGCGTAAAAGTGTGGCCTTGGCCCTGAAAATACAACACCAAGAGCGCACGCTTCAGGATGAAGAGGTTGACGCGCTGGTGTCACAAGTGATTGATATGGCAAAAGAAAAAGTCCAGGCCGAGTTGCGGCAATAATGGATGACGGATTGAATAAAAGTTGAATTAACTGCCTTGAAAAGGTTTAATTGACGTATTGTATTGAGAGGAAAAGACATGGCATTGACCAAAGCAGACCTTGCGGAAACCCTATCGGAAAAGTTCGGTTTCAATAAGCGTGAATCCAAAGAGTTGGTGGAACAGTTTTACGATGAGATGTCGGATATTCTGGTCAAGGGTGAACAGATCAAGCTTTCGGGCTTTGGCAACTTTGAACTGAAGGACAAAAGTGCCAGGCCTGGTCGAAATCCAAGAACGGGTGAAGATGTACCGATTTCGGCACGCCGTGTGGTCACCTTCAAGCCCGGTCAGAAATTGCGAGCTCAGATAGATAACTATGGTAAAGCCTAAATCGACGGACAAACCGAAGCAACTGGAAATCGATTTACCCGATAAGAAGTACTTCACCATCGGGGAAGTCAGTGAGTTCTGCCAGTTGAAATCGCATGTTTTGCGTTATTGGGAGCAGGTGTTTCCACAGCTGCAACCCAGCAAACGCCGTGGTCGGCGTTATTATCAACGACGCGATGTCGAAATGGTCATTGAAATCAAATCGTTGCTACACGAGCAGGGATTTACCATTCCGGGCGCCAAGGCCCGATTAAGCAAATCCGATGTGTTGGAAGCCGACTTGAAAGGGGAAGCGGAGAATGCGATGGGGTTGCTTCAACAGATGCGTTCGGAATTGAAAGAATTCCAACGCTACCTCAGCCAGCGCTATTAAGCGTCGGCAGCAGATATTTAAATACTAGATACTTTTCGGGTATCGATCCAAAATCAAATTTCGAATAATCTGATCCAGCGCTTCGTCGAAACGGTAATCCGGGTTCGTCAAAGTGAAGACGTTGTGGGATGAGACCACCATGTGGGTTTCGTACTGGGACTTTTTGCAGCCGACCATGTGTTGACCCAAATGATCGAGATAATGCTCGCTGGGGTGGATGGTTTTGAATGTCGGGTGGCCGTTCGGACCGAGTGCAATGAGAACGTGATCTTCCGGTTGGATGGGGCGAGTGGGTAAGTGCATTGTAATCTCTTATGTGTTATCCAGTTAAGCGCGTTGCTGTCCCTGATAATCGGCGTACTCTTCTTCCATTTCCTCGGCGTCGGGAGCGGTTTCCGGGTGTTTTAGCCGCCATATACGAATGAATTTATCACTGTCCAAGCGCTGTTGCAAGAGGGTTATGGCGGCAATGTATTGATCGATGTAGATGTAATTCTGTTTTTTCAAGCTTTGCCAAAGATGGCGGTATTTTTTGGGCAGAAAGTCTTTGAAGTGCGGAATCAAGCCGTCTTCCGTTTCGGCTTCCTTGATGCGCCGCATGACTTCCAGGCGTGCTTGGTAGCGGAACTTCTGTTCGTATTGGTCAATCATCTTGCCGACAACGAATAAAATACCGGCCGAGACGATGAAGCTTAGGATAAAGTAACCGGTCGCAAAGGTGCCTACCAAAGTGAATACGACCAACAGAATCGCGGTAATCGGCATGGTCAGTACGAATAACCAAGCATTGTTGCCTTTCAGCTCATCGGTGATTTCCTGCATATTGAAATCGTCCAAATTCACGGCATGCAGGCGTTCCAGCATTTCTTCCGCCGTCGGGGTGCGCGGTTCGAGCACCATGTCTTCCTGAGAGCCGTCCGGCAAATCGTTTTCAGTTGTTTCCATAAGGGGTAATGGCTCTGGCGTTTAGATTTCGTTCAGGGTTTCTTTTTGGGTTTGCACTGCATTTTGCATTTTATTGTATGCCGAGTGTGGGTCTCAAGGCAATAGGCGGTTAATTCTCCGCCCCATAAACAGCCGGTGTCGGTGGAGTGGATGTTGTAGGCATCGACGGCACCGAGGGTGGACCAGTGTCCGAAAAAGATTTCATGGTCTTTGTTTTTGCGGTTGCCGTGTGCAAACCAAGGCTGATAATGTTTTTTCAATGAGTCGGCTTGATTCGGTGACATTTTTTGTTTGAATTCGAGTTTGCCTTTGTCGTCACAATAACGCATTCGAGCAAATGCATTGACGATATAGCGAATGCGTTCCCAGCCGGTGAGTGTTTCTTGCCATTCTCTCGGTTCGGAACCGAAGAGGTGTTCACGGATAAAGGTTTGCCAGGCATCGGATTGTAAGTGCTGCTCGACTTCACGGCTGTGGGTTAAGGCTTCCGCGATTGTCCATTGCGGGGGGATTCCTGCATGCACCATCGCGACGGGAAGGTAGTCGTGCTTCACGACCAGCGGTTGGCGGCGTAACCAGTCAAGCAATTCCGGTGCGTCTTCGGATTGGAGAATCTCCGTCAAAGTATCCGATTTTGAGACGTATTTTTCGAGGCCTGAGTAGGCCGCCAGCAAGTGAAAATCATGGTTGCCCAAGACCGTTTTGCCCCGGCCGGATTCTTCGATCGATTTCACGAAAGTCAGGCACTCCAGAGATTTCGGGCCTCGATTGACAATGTCTCCGGCGAACCAAAGCACATCGTGCTGTTCGTCATATTCAATGGCCGCCAGCAGTTCCAACAGTTCGTCGAAGCAACCCTGCAAGTCGCCAATGACATAGGTCGCCATCAAATGGCTCCTTTGGCCGTGTAACAGTCCGCCAGTGCGACAAAGTCGGCGACGGACAAAGTTTCCGCGCGATCGGATGGTCGGACGCCGCAGGCCTCAATGTCATCGTCCGTCAGCCAACCTTTCAAGTTGTTGCGTAAGGTTTTGCGTTTTTGCGAGAAGGACTGGCGCACCAAGTCGGAAAGGTCGCTTTCGGATGTCGCCGAATAAGGCTTGGTTTGGTAGGGCGTTAAACGGATAATGGCGGAATCCACTTTTGGCGGTGGCGTGAAGTTTTCCGGACCAACCGTGAACAGATACTCGGTGGCACAAGCGTATTGCAACATGACACTTAAACGGCCATAGGTTTTACTGCCCGGTTCGGCCGTGATGCGTTCCACGACTTCTTTTTGCAACATGAAGTGCATATCAGTAATACGATTCCCGTATTGCATTAGATGAAACAAGAGTGGGCTGGAAATGTTATACGGTAAGTTGCCGACCACGCGCAGGCGGTCGTTTTCATCTTTCAGCAGTTGATGGTAATCGAAAGTCAGTGCATCGGTGTGATGTAAATGAAAGGCTGGATAGTGACCGAGTTTTTGTGTCAAAGGACCAATCAAATCGTTATCGATTTCGATGATGTCGAGAATCTTTACGACTTCCAGTAATGGCTGAGTCAATGCCGCTTCACCCGGGCCGATTTCGACCAGATGCTGATCGGGCTTTGGCTGAATGGCCATGACGATTTGCTGGATAACTCGGTCGTTATTGAGAAAGTTTTGGCCGAAGCGTTTTTTGTGCTGGTGGGGTTTGTTTTTTTGTGTCATCAAGCTTTCCCCTGCGACGGTATCATATCGATGGCGACTTCCAGTGCGTAGCGGAAGCTGTTGATGTCGGCTTGCCCTTTTCCGGCCAAGTCCAAGGCGGTGCCATGATCCACCGAGGTGCGGACGAAGGGAAGGCCGAGAGTGACGTTCACCGCGTGCCCGAAGCCGACGTATTTCAGAACCGGCAGGCCTTGGTCGTGGTACATGGCTAAAAAGGCATCGGCTTGCTTGAGGTTGCCGGGGCTAAAGATGGTGTCGGCCGGAAGCGGACCGACCAAGTCCATGCCTTTTGCGCGTAAACGATCCAATGTTGGAATGATGACATCGAGCTCTTCGCGGCCAAGATGTCCATCTTCTCCAGCATGTGGGTTGAGGCCCATCACATAGATTTTCGGTTCGGGAATTTTGAATTGGGTTTGCAGGGATTGGTGCAGGATGCCGATGACTTCTTCCAATAATTTGGGTGTAATGGCTTGCGGCACCTCTGAAAGCGGCAAATGAGTGGTGACCAGCGGAACCCGTAGGCCAGGTGTGGCCAGCATCATCACCACGCGTTCGGTTCCCGAGGCTTCGGCCAAGAGTTCGGTATGGCCGGTGAACTTCAAACCGGCGTCATTGATAATGCCTTTATGAATCGGTCCGGTAATCATGGCGTCGAAGGTGCCGTCGAGGCAGCCCTTAATGGCGGTGTGAAGCATTTTGAGCACGTAATCGGCATTTTCAATCGCCAGTTGCCCCGGAATAGAGGGCACCGCTAGGTTAATTGGCAACAGTTTGATGGTTCCGGCTAAATTTGGCGTGGCTGACCGAGACGCATCAAACATTTCGATGTGAATCGGCAGGCCGATGCGTTTGGCTCTTTCTTTGAGCAGGTCGGCATCGGCGATGACGACCCATTCAAACGGCCAGTCTTGTTGAGCCAGTTGAACGACTTGTTCCGGGCCGATGCCGGCCGGTTCTCCAGAGGTAATGACGAGTCGGTGTTGTGTCGCAGTCATTTATTCTCCGTTACCCTCGTCATGCTTCGGTAAAGGCTGCATGATTTCCGGATCATGGTATCGGATATCGACCAAAGCTTCGTCACGCAAACGGCGAAGCCAGATTTCATAGGTTTCATTGGCTTTTTTCATGCGCAGGGTTTGCATGGCCTGTTCCCGTTTATCCTTTAACGTCACATCCTGTTGACGAATGCCATCCAGATAGAGGATAACCCAACCTTCATCGGTGGCGAATGGCCGTGCGGCTTGACCGGGATCGAGGTCGGCGATGGCCGCGAAATATTCGGCCGGTAAGTCACGGGCGGTTTGCCAGCCCAGGTTACCGTTGGCGTTGACGGACGCGGGAATATCGGAATATTGTTCATTGAGCTGCTTGAATTTTTCCAAACTATCGATGCTGTCAGCCAGGCTGATAAGTGTATTGCTGGGTTGTTTCAAGTGTTTGGCATCGTCCGATAAGAGGATGAAACGGTAGACATGATATTGCTTGACCAGTTGACTGTTTTTATTGCGCTGGCCGTCGAGTTCAATGATGTGAAAGCCGACCGGGCTGCGGATGATGTCGCTGAACTGGCCGGGTTTAAGTTGACTGAATGCTTTGGCGAAGAACGTTGGAATCTGGTCATTGGATAACCAGCCTAAATCGCCGCCTTGCAATGCCTTGCTGCCATCGGAATAGCGCACGGCCATTTGACTGAAGTCTTCACCTTCACGCAACTTCTGTAAAACCTCTTCGGCTTTCTTGCGAGCGGCATCACGTTGTGTCGGTGTCGCGGATTCCGGTAAACCGATCAGAATGTGCTTCAGGTGGTATTCATCGCTGTTTTCAATCAGGTTTTGGCGCTGGATGAAGTTATTGATCTCATCTTCGGTTACTTGGGTCTTGGAAAGTACTTCGGCTTCACGCAGTTTTTGAAACAACATCTGCTGGCGAATGCGTTCACGGAATTCCTGAAATCCGTTCGGACGTGCATAATTGAGACGATCACGTAATTGCAGCACTGAAAGGTTGTTTTGCTCGGCAATTTGTTGAATTTGTCCCAGCAGCTCCTCATCCGGTACTTTCAGCCCCATGCGTTTGATTTCTTGCAGTTGCAGCTTTTCCAAAATCATGCGATCCAGCACTTTCATGTTCAGTTCGTCCATGTTGCTGACATTGATGTTGCGTGTTTGCAGCTCTTGGCGCGCCAGCTCCGCTTCGCGGTCCAGTTGGCTTTTGAGAATGATGTCGTCGTTCACCACGGCGACTACGCGGTCAAGCAGTTGCGGTTGTGATTCCGACCAGGCCTGGGCGGAATGGAGCATCATAAGAAGGGGCAGCCATGTGAAAAAACGGGTCAATAATGTTGGTTTCATGCAAGTCTCTAAGCGTGATGTTTCGGTTTCGGTTTAAAAATTCAGTTTGTCGTTTAAGTATTCCTTGAACGGCGTGCCGACGGTGCTAAGTCCTTTGAACTCGATGACGTATTGGATGCTGTAATTATACAGCCCATTGTCCAGTTGTGTTTCCTTAAGTGACAGTTCCGAGGCCCAGCAACAGCTGTCGTAACGGATGGCGCTTTGGACTTCGGTTTTTCGTTCTTTGGTGAAGTCGTAATTGATGTAACCGCCGACACCCCATTTCGACGTCAGTTGCCAAGTCAGGCCCGCAGCGAGGTCTTCCTGTTCACCTGGTTGGTTCTGGTTGGTGATAAGGTGCGTCATCAACAGGTTAAAGTCTGACGACAGGCCAAATTTCAAGCGACTGTTGCTGTTGGTCAGTTCATAGTTACGGTTATCGTACTGGCTGGTGGAGGCAAAGTAAACCGGCCCGGCGGTAAAGCCCAGCTTGACGTAATAGTCTGAAACGTTTTGGGTGTTTTGCGCCAGTTCTGTGTCGGTGGCCGTACTGTTGAGCGTGACCTGGCGGTCGGCGAAGTAAAAAATTTGCCCTAAACCGGCTTCGGCCAGAGGCGTGCCGTCGCGTTTCAGGAAGCGGGTGGTCAGAGCGGCTGAGACTTGGTTGGTATCGCCGATACGGTCGGAGCCTGAAAAACGGTTGTAGCTGAACAGGTTGGTGAAGTCCAAGCTGCGAGCGGTGGTGTCAAATAGCGGAATGCGCGATTGATCCTGGTAAGGGACATAGAGGTATTGCACTTCCGGTTCCAGGGTTTGCACCATGTCGAATCCGGCGAGCGAAAAGTCGCGTTCGAAAATCAGTTTACCGTGGAGCGCATACTGCGGAACGGTGATATCGAGTTGGTTCTGCCCGGATGTGTTATAACCATTGTCTTCCATATAATAATGGACTTTATTCGCCACGGCCTCGGCTTTGAAACTCCCGTATGGTTTGTAATACTGATATTGAGCGGACGGCGAGAAGACGTTTCGTTGGGCTTCCGGTTTATGCGCTTGGGGTGCGATTTGGAATTCGGTGGAAGTGATCGGCAGATTGATGCTGACATTGCGCAGACCTTCCGTTTCGAAAGGGTGAAAATAATTGAGCGTGACTTCCGGGCGTTTTTCATAGTTGTAGGCTGCATCATCGCGTAAGCGTAAATAATTTAATATGTGAACGCCGGCTTGCAAATTGTCCTTATTGTAATTAAGGTTGATGTAGCGTTGGGTATAACTGGCGCTGTCCAGTGCGCTTTCCACCGGAATATCGGTATAGAAATATTTGTCGGATAATTCGTGCCAGAGAATATTGCTGTTCAAGCCCGGCGCCCATTGTTGTTGGGCAATTAATTTAGCACGCCACCGTTGTTCAATCTTTTCGCCGTAAGCGGGATCGCCGTTTTCGTCGATATAGCTTAAGCCTTCTTTTGAGGTAACCTGATCGTTCAAACCGGTCAAACTCAGTTGAGCGCTGCTGTTTGGGAGCAGGTAGCGGAATTCATTGTCCACGACCCAGCCGCGATCCTGCATTTTCATGACGGTCAACGTATCGTCGTAATTGGGGGCGAGATTGAAATAATAAGGGACGGCGACATAGTTCTCCGCCGTATCACGCGTCAGAGGGCGGTAGCTTCCGATGGTCGGGAATAGGAAGCCGCTAGCCCGGTCATCCATCGGGAAGTCGATGTAAGGCGTATAAAACACCGGCACGGTTTGGAAGTACAGCCAAGTGTTGTAGCCGTAAATGCGGCGTTTGTTGTTGTTGATTTGCAAATGGCCGAAATCCAGCTCCCAGTCGTATTTTTCCGAGGTCTCGATGTCGCCGTTACGAGCCTGCCAACTGTACTGCACTAAGGGGCAGGTGGTGAAAGAGGCTTTTTCGAGTTCGGCCAGGTTGGTTTTTTGGTCGACATCAATTTGCTTGGCGGTGCCGTGCGCCCGAGTGTCGATGAACTGGTAACGGGCGTCTTTGAGTTGCGCGGTTTGCTTCTGATGGTTAAGGTGCGCACTCTGGCTGGTGACAATCAAGCCGTCTCGCTGGAACTGGACTTGACCAAACGCATTGGCTTCTTCGTTCAGACGGTTGAGCTGTACACGATCGGACAAAACCACCAGGCCTGGTCGTTTTAATACCACATTCCCGGTCAGGTCGTAAGTGAGTTCATCCGGTTGAGAGATGTTGTCGGCTTCAGCGGAGTGATCCGCTTGCACACCGGGTGGTGTTATCGGTGGTGCAATCCAGGCCGGTAAGCAGGCCGGGTTGGTGGAAACCGGAGAAGCGGCTTTTATCGGGCTGTCATCCGCCGCTTTCACCATAGGCGGCGCCCACAGCGGTAGCAGTAAAAAACCTGATAAAATGGAGCGGCTTCGAATTGACATCCAGCGTTAAATCGTAAATGATGAATAATTCAGGTATTCTACCGCAAAGACAACGCCGACGTTACCTTTGAAGCGTTAAAATACGCAGGCAAACGAGATTACGATACTCATGGCTGCGGTATAAAACCGCGAGTGGTAAGGTGAGCGGCGGTCAATCACGATAAACCTTTCTTCGGTCGGGCAAAGGAGCCGAAATAGATTCGATGTCACAACGTTTTCAACAACTACAAAACTGGCTTGACCAGTGTCCTTTTCTAAAAGAAACCGATTTCTCAATGCCTGTCGCCGCGTCCAGTGACGCGAGTTTTCGGCGCTATTACCGAATTGAGGTGCGCCGTCCTCATGAACCGGAGGCAACCTGTATCATTATGGATGCGCCGCCCGAACATGAAGATTGCGAACCCTTTGTGCGCATTGCCGGGCAATTGAATCAAATGGGGCTAACTGTCCCGGTAGTGTTGGAGCAAGATTTGTCTCAGGGGTTTCTGTTATTGACCGATCTGGGGAACGAAACCTATTTGCATCGGTTGACGGAAGCCAGCGCCGAGGCCTTGTATACCGATGCCTTGAACGCTCTGGTCACCTTGCAAACAGAGGGCCATAATGCTGCGGAAAGCTTACCGCCATACGATGCCACCTTGCTGAATAATGAGATGGCGTTGTTTACCGATTGGCTGTTGAACACGCATTTGGACATTACTCTTTCCGCCACCGAACGCCAGGTCTGGCGGGAAGTGACAGCCCTGTTGGCGCAGTCGGCGTTGAGTCAACCGCAGACCTATGTGCACCGAGATTATCACAGTCGGAATTTGATGGTGTTGGATAAAGACAACCCGGGCATTTTGGACTTCCAGGATGCGGTTAAAGGCCCGTTAACTTACGATGCGGTGTCTTTATTACGGGATTGTTATATCTCTTGGCCGTCCGAGCAGGTGACCGAATGGCAGCGACAGTATTTTCTGAGTTTGGTGCAAGCCAGATTGCTGGCGAAAGACGAATGGAAAGGGTTTGTGAAAGCGATGGATTTGATGGGCATCCAGCGCCACCTGAAAGCCTCCGGTATTTTTGCTCGTTTGTATCATCGTGACGGCAAGGAAGGTTACTTGAACGACATTCCGAACACGGTGCAGTATATCTACGATATGGCGCCCAAATACGCTGAAACCCGTGCCCTGGCGAGCTTACTGGAAAGCAAAGTGTTACCGGTTTTGCCGATGTCGGGCAAGGCGGTGTGATGGCTGTTTCCACTCCTCACAAAGCGATGATTTTAGCCGCTGGGCGCGGCAACCGGTTGCGGCCGTTGACCGATGTCTTACCGAAACCCCTGATGGAAGTCGGTGGACAGGCCCTGATTGAACACCATCTTTTGGCTCTGGCCAGCGCAGGGGTGACGGACGTGGTGGTGAACCATGCTTGGCTCGGCGAAAAAATTGAAACCAAACTGGGGAACGGGGATGCTTACGGCGTACACATTCAGTATTCTGCGGAGCCGGAAGGTGGACTGGAGACGGCAGGCGGGATATTACAAGCGTTGCCGAAGTTAAGCGACCATTCCGCCCCGTTTCTGGTGGTGAACGGCGATGTGCTGACCGACTACAATTTTGCAGGCCTGGCCAAAATGGTCTTGCCGGACGATGTGTTGGCGCATTTGGTCTTGGTGCCGACCCCGGCGTTTAAAGCGACAGGTGATTTCGGTTTGGAAAATGGCCGAGTGGTTGCGGAAGGGGAGTGGACATTTGCGGGCATCAGTGTGTTGCACCCGAGTTTGTTTGATGGTCTGATTCCTGGTGTTGAACCCTTAGCCCCGTTGTTACGACAAGCGATGGCGGCCGGAAAGGTGAGCGGTGAAGTCTACTCGGGGTTGTGGGACGATATCGGGACTGTGGAGCGTTTGGAAGCGGCTCGACGCCATTACCAAAAATAACACGCGTTCATAGAATTTTTTAAGTTGGCTTTTACGTCAATAAGAGTATATTAAAAGTTGAGAAGGGGCAAAGGATAACGCCCGATTACTCACTCAGATGAATGGATTGAAATCAGTAGGATAATAAATGAGCCACAAACATAAAGTGACGATTGAAAAAGTGTTTGCACACCCGATTGCGACGAATATTGACTGGAAGAAACTGGCTTCGGCTTTGGAGCATTACGGTGCGGAGATTGATGTGTCCAACGCCAACCGTGCGCACATCAAATTGAATGACGCCGAGTTAACGCTGGGGCTGCCACATCACGGCCATGAGTTGGCCAATAAGGAAGAGGTGACCAAATTGCGCCACTTCTTGGAAGAGCAAGGGCTGACGCCGGACGGTCTTTAAACGGACAGCGGATGCACTTTGAACCGAAAAGGGAAGCGTGGCTTCCCTTTTTGCGTTTTGGCGCTAAAATAAGTTTCATTTGAATTTCCCTACCCAAAATTCCAAGGAGCGAATATGTTGTTTTTAGTCTCGCCAGCCAAAGCGTTGGATGAAACGCCCGCCCCAGCGTCGGTTCCGTCTTCCGAGGCCGAATTCCTGACGCAGTCTCAGCGCTTGATTGATGATTTGAAGCAACTCGGGCCGGTGGATGTCGCCGGGTTGATGCATTTGAGCGACAAGTTGGCCGAGTTGAACTATGAGCGTTTCCAAGCATGGGAACAGCCGTTTGGCGATCAAGCCAAGCAAGCCGTGTTGTTGTTTAAAGGCGACGTGTATCAAGGACTGGAGGCGTCTTCGCTTAATGAGTCGCAAATGTCGTATCTACAGAATCATTTGCGTATTCTGTCCGGCTTGTATGGTTTGTTGAAGCCGTTGGATTTGATTTTGCCTTATCGTTTGGAAATGGGTACCAAATTCGCCAATGCGGAAGGGAAAGATTTGTATGCTTTCTGGGGAAATCAGTTGGCCGAAGCCTTGAATCGGCAGTTGGCCGAACAGGACAGTCGTTTGGTGGTGAACCTGGCCTCCAATGAGTATTTCAAAGCGATTAAGAAAAAAGAATTGAACGCGGACATCATCACTCCTCAGTTCAAAGACTGGAAAAACGGTCAGTATAAAATGATCAGTTTTTACGCCAAGCGCGCCCGTGGTTTGATGGCGCGTTATGCGGCCGTTAATCAGGTTGAACAGGTTGAGGATTTGAAGTATTTCGATTATGACGGTTATCGCTTTGCGCCGGATTTATCATCCGAAAAAGACTGGGTGTTTACGCGAAAGCAAGTTGACTAACATTTTCGGAATGAACAGCATAAGAAAACCGCCAGGCCTCATTGCTTAAAAACAAGGGACTGGCGGTTTTTTTATGGCCTGATGCCGGCTTTCAGGTTTACTGCAATGTCGGCTGCGAATCGGAGCTGGAAAACAGTTGATCCACATCCTCTTTGGTGAAACGGATGTGGTAGTTGCAGATTTCATTGTGTACCACGATTTCACCGTGCTCTTCCAAAATCTTTCGGGCTTCGGCTTCGCCCAGTGACAGCAGCATTTCTTCCACGCGTTTGCGATCTTGCGGGCACTCATATGCAATGTCTTGGGACTCGAACAATTCAATGGTCTCTTCGTGGAACAGGCGGTGCAACAGTGTTTGTGCATCCAGTTCAATCAGTTCGTCGTCTTTAATCGTGTCCGTCAGCATATGAATGCGTTCCCAACCGTCTTCGTCATGCTCATCGGTGGAAGGCATTTTTTGGATCATGACGCCGCCAATGCCCGTTTCATTGGCCGCCAGCCATAATTTGGATGGCTGCTGTTCGGATTGGCTCAAAAATACCTCAAACGATTGGGCAATGCTGTTTTCTTCGCGCGGTACATAGGATTGGAAAATACCGTTTGTTTGGGTGTTTTCCATGGTGACCAGTATCTGGCCGTCGCCCAGCAATTCATCCAATGTGGATTCGTTGGACAGGGTGGTATTGGTTTTGGCGACGCCGCGGATTTTCAAATCGTGTGTCGATTCGACCACCAATAAGTTCACCGGCCCTTTGCCTTGCACTTGAATGGAAACTTTGCCGGTGTGTTTCATGCCATTGGCAAGCATGACAGCCATGGCGGTTAGTTCCCCCAACACCTTGGTCAACGGCGCGGTATAGTGGCGGTCTTTTATCATTTCCTGCCAGGCCTGGTCAATTTGCAGATGCTGGCCACGGATATTAAGGTGTTTGAATAAAAAACGTTGAATCGAATTATTCATGGTCGGGAGTCCTGTGTAAGACGGTTAAGCAAATTGGCCTTGCGCTTGCAGGTCGGCATGATAGGAAGAGCGAACCATCGGGCCAGACGCCACGTGGGTGAAGCCCATTTCCAGGCCGGCCAGTTCCAATTGTTTGAACTCGTCCGGCGTCCAGTAGCGTTTGACGCCAAGGTGGAAGTCCGACGGTTGCAGGTACTGGCCGACAGTCAGCATTTCCACATCGTGTGCGCGTAAATCTCGCATGACGTCGAGAATTTCGTCCATTTCTTCACCTAATCCGACCATCAGACCGGATTTGGTGGTGGTGTCCGGGCGCATGGCTTTAAAGCGTTTGAGTAGGTCTAACGAGGCCTGGTAATCCGCACCTGGGCGCGCTTCTTCATACAGACGTGGGATGGTTTCCAAGTTGTGGTTCAGCACATCTGGGGGCGATTGTGCGAGCGTATCCAAAGCCACGGTCAATCGACCGCGAAAATCGGGCACGAGGGTTTCGATTTTAACGTCCGGTGTGGTGGTGCGAATGGCATCAATGCACTGCAAAAAGTGACCGGAGCCGCCGTCTCGAAGGTCGTCTCGGTCCACGGAGGTGATGACCACGTAATTGAGCTGCATGGCGGCGATGGTGTCGGCCAAATGTTGCGGTTCATTGTCGTCCAATGCATTCGGTCGGCCGTGGGTGACATCGCAGAAAGGGCATTTGCGTGTGCAGATGTGGCCCATAATCATAAAGGTCGCCGTGCCGTGCCCGAAGCACTCGCCCAGGTTTGGGCAGGAAGCTTCTTCGCACACCGAGTTTAACCCTTGCTCGCGCAAAATTTGTTTGAGTTCCTTGACTCGACCAATGTGTTTGGCCGACGGTAATTTGGCTTTAATCCAACTGGGTTTTTTCAGTTTGGGCTGGCTTGGGTCCGGGCGGTGTTTCAGCGATTTGGTTTTGTATTCGCCTTTTGACATCTGTTCGTTACGCGCTTTCAGGCTGTCTTTTTGCAAGCCGGTGATGGCGTCGAGAGAAATTTCGTGCATTTGTGGTGACGTCATAAGCTGGAAAACCCAATAAAACAAAGACGTTATTATAGAGCCAAAGCGATTTTATTCAAGAAATGCCGTGTGTTAGCCGGAGATTTCCGGTTCCAGATGGGTTAATAAAATTTGACTCAATTCGGTCAGGCAGGTGTCCATGTCGGGAACGGCCGTTGTGTCTTCCAATTGATCGGCGACCTGAGTCATTTGAATACCTTCCAAGCCGCAGGGGGTGATCCAGTGGAAAGGGCTCATGTCCATTTCGAGATTGAGTGCCAAGCCGTGATAAGTGCGTTGTTTTCGGATTTTTAAGCCTAGGGAGGCTATTTTGTCACCGTTAACGTACACGCCCGGTGCCTCTTTGCGGGCACTGGCATCAATGTTGAGGGTGCTTAAGTAGTCGATAATGGTGTTTTCCATTCGACTGACCAGGTCGCGAACCCCGATTTTGGCCCGTTTTAGATCCAGCAATAAATACACAACGGCTTGTCCTGGGCCGTGGTAGGTGACTTGTCCGCCCCGATCGGTTTGGATAATGGGGATGTTGTTCTGGTGTGCCGGGCCGAGCAGGTGCTTGGCGTCGCCATTCAAGCCCTGGGTGAAGACCGGCGGGTGGGTGACCAGCCAAATTTGATCGTCGGTCTCGTCGGAGCGTTCGCTGGTGAAGTTTTGCATGGCCTGCCAGGTGTTCTCATAGGGTTGCAGGCCGAGGGATCGAATGTGAACGGGCATGTTTGCTTACAGTGTCATCAGGATTTCGGGGTGTTGCTTCAGTTCACCATAGATGCTGTGCAACTGTTCCAGGCTGGTGGCGTGGAAGGTGATATTGACGGAAATGAAGCGGCTGCCCTTCGAGTCCTTGATGCGAATGTTGTCGCGGGAGGCATCCGGCGCGTATTTTTGGGTGATTTCATATACGGTTTCCACCAGGGTTCCGTTGTTTCGACCCATGGCTTTCAGTTCAAAATCGCATGGAAAATCGATCAACGATTCGTTATCGGGAGTGTGTAAATCGACCGTCATAATGTGTGTTCTCGGTTTAGGCTTTATTGGTTTAATGCTTTGTTTATATGGGCTTGTTTGGCGTTTTCAAAGTGTTGTTGCATTTTTTGCCAGGCCTGGCCGGGTTGACCGTTTCCGACCGGCTGTCCGTTGAGTTGGGTAACGGGGAGGGCGTATTTGGTGGAACTGGTCAGCCAGATTTCATCGGCGGCTTGCAAGTCGGGCAAGGTCAATGGGGTTTCGCTAAAAGGCATATTGTGTTGTTCAGCCAGTTCCAGAATGACTTGGCGGGTGATGCCAGACAGCAGTGCGGTGCTTTGCGGCGGGGTTTGCAGTTGTCCATCCCGGACAATGAACACATTACTGGAAGTGCCTTCAGTCACGAAACCGCCTCGGTCAAGGAGAATGGCATCGTCGGCGCCTTGTTGTTTGGCGGTCATCTTCATCAGGATATTGGGCAGCAGTGTAATGGCTTTGATGTCGCAATGCTGCCAGCGTAAATCGTCCAGTGTGACGGCTTTGATGCCATGGATTTGAATGTCATCCGAAACCGGTTTTAATTCATTGGTGTAGGCGTAGAGCGTCGGGGTCAAGTTGTCGGCGGGCAAATGGTCGCGCTGCATTTGAACGCCGCGTGTGACTTGAAGGTAGATGAATTGGTCTGGCCAGGGATGCATATCGACCAGTTTCTGCAGAAGTTTGCGCCAACCGGCGTCGTCCAGGGGATTCATAATGTCCGTGGCGGCGAGACTGTTTTTGAGGCGTTTCAGGTGCGGTTCGAAAGTGAACAGCCGTTTGCTGTAAACGGGGATGACTTCATAAACCCCGTCACCAAATAAAAACCCCCTGTCCTGGGGGGAGATTTGGGCTTTTTCAATGGGAATGAAGTCGCCGTTCAGGTAGGCGATTTGTCCGGATTTTCCCATAGGCTGTCCTCAATTAAAGGCCCAGGAACCCCAGCAAACTTTTGAATAACAGTTTGATTTGGTCCAGGATTTTCTTAAAGAAAGAACCTTCTTCGACTGGAGATAAGCTGACCAGCTGCTTCTGGGAGATGGTCTCATCGTTCAGTGAAACGGTCAATTCACCCAGTGGCTGATCGGCATTTACCGGGGCCGTGATTTTCGGGTCGATGGTGGATTCGATTTTCAAGTTTTTGTATTGGCCACGCGGAATGGTGACGTAAAGGTCGTTTTCCAGGCCCAGTCCGACAGTGTCTTGTTGTCCTTCCCAAATCCGTGCGTCATTCAAGCGTTGACCGGCTTGGTACAGTTTGTGGGTTTCGAAGAAACGGAAGCCGTAATTCAGCAGTTTTTGGCTTTCTTGAATGCGTTGTTTGGCGCTGTCCGTTCCCAGTACGACGGAAATCAAGCGCATGTCATCACGTTTGGCCGATGTTACCAAGCAATAGCCAGCCGATTCGGTGTGCCCGGTTTTTAAACCGTCCACGGAAGGGTCTTGCCAAAGCAATTTGTTGCGGTTGTATTGGGTGATGCCATTGAACGTGAATTTTTTCTGGGCATACCACTCATATTCTTCCGGGAACTTGTTGATGAGTGCGCGGGCCAAAATAGACAGGTCCTCCGCGGTTGTGTAATGATCCGGGTTGGGCAAGCCGGTGGCGTTCATGTAATGAGTGTGCGTCATTCCCAGAGATTCGGCGTATTTGTTCATCAGTTCGGCAAAGACTTCTTCGCTGCCGGCAATGTGCTCAGCCAGCGCCACACTGGCATCGTTACCGGATTGGATGACCATGCCTTTGATCAAGTCGTGGACAGAGACTTTTTTACCGACTTCGATGAACATTTTGGAGCCGGGCATTTTCCAGGCTTTCGGTGAAATCGTCACCATGTCGTCCAGGCTGATATTGCCGTTGCTCAATTCGTTGATGACGACGTAACCGGTCATGATTTTGGTTAAGCTGGCCGGTTCGACGCGCATGTCAGCGTTTTGGCTGGCAATGATTTTGCCACTGTTGTAATCGATCAGGATATAGGCTTCGGCCGCTGTTTTTGGCGGTGATGGAACAACGTGCGGAACCGGTTGGGCCGGAGGCGGAGTTTGAATGCTGTCGGCCCAAACCGGGCTGAGAAATGCAAAGAAAGTGAAAATAAAACCAAGCGTCTTAACCATGAGATATCAGTATCTTTTTTAGCAATTAATAATTTTGATAATTTAACACAAACGGGGTGAAACCGAAAGGGAACCCCGAGTGTTATCTTGATTGAAACAATGGAAAGATAATGGAGGTAAAACCGGTTTTTTCAAGTTTTGTTAAGAGGTAAGTAGTCGTTTGTGGGTGTGGATCGACATGAGAATGCCGAAGCTGACCATCAGGGTGACCAGTGAACTTCCTCCATAGCTCAATAAGGGTAAAGGCAAGCCGACAACCGGCAGTAAGCCACTGACCATGCCGATGTTGACGAATACGTACACGAAGAGCGTCATCACAAGGCTGGCCGCGGTCAGGCGAGCGAAATTTTCCTGGGCTTGGTAGGCGATGTAGAGACCGCGCGCTATGACCAGTAAATAAAGCAGTAAGAGGATTGCGACCCCAATCAAACCGAATTCTTCGGCCAGTACCGAAAAGATGAAGTCGGTGGTGCTTTCCGGGAGGAATTCCAAGTGCGCTTGGGTGCTGCCCATAAAGCCTTTGCCTTCAATGCCGCCCGAGCCAATGGCAATTTTGGATTGAATGATGTGGTAGCCGGTACCGAGCGGGTCGGATTCCGGGTTGAGGAAAGTCAGAACACGTTGTTTCTGATAATCATACATGTAGAAATTCCAGATAATCGGTAGGCTGGCGGCGACCACCGCCATGGCTGATAGGATAAACTTCCAGGACAAGCCGGCGAAAAACAGCACAAAGAGTCCGCTCATGGCAATCAGGATAGAGGTACCTAAGTCCGGTTGAACGATAATCAAGCCCGAAATCAAGCCAACCAGGCCAATCCCGACCAGCATTTTTTTATTGGAGGGCGGTAAGGTGTCGTGTGCGAATAGCCAGGCAATCATCATCGGCAAGGCCAGTTTCATGATCTCCGATGGCTGAAAGCGGAAAAAGCCCAGATCCAGCCAGCGTTTGGCGCCTTTACCGATGTCGCCAAACAGCAGGACACTGGCGAGCATGATGGTGCCGATGGCAAAAATCCAGGGGGTGTAAACCATCATCAAATTGGGTGGGATTTGCGCGAACAGTATCATCAAGGCAAACGCGAACCCGACACGGAGCAGGTGGCGTGATAAGACTTCGGGGTCGGCGCCGGAAGCGCTGAATACAATCAGACTGCCGATGACGATTAACCCGAGAATGCCCAACAGAAGCCATGCATCGATGTGCAGCGACACCAAGAGCCCTTTGTTCTGGCGGTAGACTTTTTCCTTGGCGGGTAAATCAATTCTCATCGTGCAACTCGGTCAGGTAATATTTGATGATGTCCACGGCGACGGGAGCAGCCTTGAGCGTGGAGTTTTCTATGATAACACTGATGGCGATTTTCGGTTTTTCCACCGGCGCAAAGCCGATAAACAGCGAGTGATCACGCAGGCTTTTTTTGATGTTTTCTTCATCGTATTCGGCTTCATTCAAGCTGAAAACTTGAGCGGTACCAGTCTTTCCGGCCATTTTAAATGGCAGGTCGCGGGCATATTGCCGTGCGGTGCCGCGTGAACCATGCATGACGTCGACCATGGCTTGGATGACTTCTTCCCAGTTGCGGATTTTTTGAATCGGAATCTGTTCTTTTTCCGGTTCGTCCATGCCTTTTAAAAGATGCGGTTCCACTACTTCGCCGCGGTTGGCCATAATGGACGCGGCCTTGGCCAATTGCAGTGGCGTGGCGAGGAAATAGCCTTGTCCGATGGCGGCGATGATGGTTTCACCTTTATACCAGGACTCGCCTTTGGTGTTTTTCTTCCAGGCCTTGGAGGGCAGGATGCCGACGGATTCGTTGAAAAGGTCAATTCCGGTGTGGTGTCCGAAACCAAAAGGGTATAGCGAGTCGTGGATCAGGTCGATGCCCATATCCAGGCTGAGTTCATAGAAGTAGGTATCGCAGGATTGTGCGATGGCATCGTTCATGTCGACCAAGCCGTGACCTTGGCGCTTCCAGTCGCGATAGCGGTGGTCTTTGAACTCGAAAAAGCCAGGGTCGTAGATTTGTTTTTGCGGTGAGATGATGTTGTTTTCAATGGCAGCCAGGGCCACAAACGGCTTGATGGTGGAGCCGGGTGGGTATTGACCGTTCAAAACTCGGTTGATGAGGGGGCGGTTGTGGTTGGACAGCAGTTTTTTATAGTTGGTCTGGCTGATGCCGTCCACAAATAGGTTCGGGTCGTAACCGGGCGAACTGATGTACGCGAGGATGTCGCCGGTTTTCGGGTCGGTGACCACGACGGCGGCTTTTTTACCGTCCAGGTATTTTTCGATGTATTCCTGTAAGCGGATGTCGATGGTGAGCTGAATGTCTTTACCCGGTTTGGCCGGAATGGTTTCCAGTTTTCGAATGACGCGACCTCGTGCATTGGTTTCCACTTGCTGCAGACCGGGAAAGCCGTGGAGAACGGGTTCATAGAATTTTTCCACGCCTAGTTTCCCGATGACGTCGGTACCCGCGTAACGGGATTCGTTCAGGCCGTCGTATTCCTGCTGATTGATTTTACCGACATAGCCCAGCGCATGCACCGCCGCGGAGCCGAAAGGATAGGTGCGTTTGAGTTTTGCGACCAGTGTGATGCCAGGGAATTGGTAGCTGTTACCGGCAAAGCGTGCGGCTTCATTTTCCGAAAGGGTATAAGGTAAATAGATTGGCCGATACTTGCTCGAAACTTTCAAGCGTTCTTCAAACTTGTTGAGTTTTTGCTCGGGCAGGTCTGGCAGAATCTCGTGTAACCGGTTGATGGTTTCGGTGATGTCTTCGATTTTATCTTTGGAAAACTTCAGGACGAAAACAGGTTGGTTGTCCGCCAGTAGAATGTGGTTACGGTCGTAGATACGGCCACGCACCGCCGGAATGGGTTCCACGGATATCCGGTTGCCTTCCGCCATGGAATGATAATGATTGTAGCCAATCCACTGCAGGTAAGTCATGCGCCCCAACAGTACCAAAAAGAAAAGGATGGCAAAGGCCAGGGCAAAGTAGATGCGGGCACGGAAAAGTCGTTTCTGTTGGCTGATTTCGTTTTCCGTTTGGTACAGGTGGTGGTGATGTCTCATGGCATTTAGCTGAATACGAATCGTTGCGTCAGGCGCTGCATGATCGTTGAGAAAAACGGCCAGATGAGTGCGGCAATGAACGGTTCGGCCCAGAAGTAGAAAAGGTCATGCCCGACAAGAACCGGATGAAATAAAAACCAGTTCATGACTTGAAACAGCGCAATGTAAGTGCCGATAATTAAGGATTGTTGCCAGAGCGGATAACCCTTGAATCGTAAGCGGGAGCGCAGCATCAGAAACGTCAAGGTGATAAAAATCAAGCTGTGAGAGCCCAAGGGGGTGTTGAGCGAGGCATCGAAGATCAGGCCGAGCAAAAACGCCGACAACAAATGGGTTTTGTCGAGGATTTGGGTAGTCCAAAACAATAACATTAAGACGGTCAAATATGGGATGAAGTTGATTTTGAAGCTCAAAATCATCATGTTGTCGAGCACCATGCTCAGCAGATAGCTGAACAGCAGTAGCCATTTGATGTCGGATACCCGAAGGGAAAACACTTTATCGGACATCGATTTCTCCAATCTGGTTTGAAAGGATCAGCACTTTTTGCGAACGGTTCAAATCTGCCATGGGTTCAGCGGAAATTTCATAGTAAGGCTCGTCTTTCAGGTTACTGACCTGAGAGATTTTCGCCACCGGGTAGCCTTCAGGGAAAATATTGCCCAGGCCTGATGTTTCCAGTAAATCGCCTTCTTGTACCGAGCTGGAATTGGGAATGAACATCAGGGACAGCTGGTCGTGCCCCAGGCCGCTGAGAATGCCGCGCTGTCCGGTTCGTTGGATGCGTACGGGCACCTGAATATCGGGATCGGTGATGAGTTGCACTCGGCTGGAGGTCGGTGTCATATAGGTGATCAGGCCGATGAGTCCTTTGGCGTCGATGACGGTTTGGTTGATGTCGACATCGTCGAGAGCACCTTTATTCAGTGTATAGAACTGGGCATATGGGGTTTGGCTGTAAGCGGTCACGGTGGCGATTTGGATTTTTGAAGCATCCAATTGGCTGGCGGTGCCGAGCAAACGGTTCAAACGATCGATTTCTAGTTTGAGCTTGGCCATTTGTTGCTGTTGGGCCTTGAGTAACAGGTTTTCCGTCTGCAGTTGCTGGTTCTGTAAACGCAACTGGTTGATGGTGGTGTAGTCTTTCTGCATCCAGTTATAGATGTCGAGCGGCAGGGTGGCGGTGCGCTCAATCGGTTCGATGGTGGTCAGCAGCAGGTTGCGGAAATTGGACAATAGGTGGCTGTAATGGTCCATGACCATCAAAGCGATACAGAGAATGAAAAAAGCGACGAACTGAGTGCCTTCTTTTTGGGGCGAGGTGGAGCTCAGGTTGATGGTAGCCTCCTTACGACAAGAAGGCCGGATGAAATCGAAAAGCGGTTAGAGTGTGTAAAAAACATCTCAGTCAAATGAAAAAACGTCAATTCCTTTTTCATCCATCAATTCCAACGCTCGGCCGCCGCCGCGCGCCACACACGTTAACGGATCATCGGCAATAATGACTGGGACGCCGGTCTCTTCAGATAGCATGGTGTTGATATTGCGAAGCAAAGCGCCACCACCAGTCAGTACGATACCGTGCTCGGCAATGTCGGCACCGAGTTCTGGTGGCGTGTGTTCCAAAGCGGTACGAACCGCACTGACAATCGCAGAAAGCGGTTCTTGAAGGGCTTCCAGAATTTCATTACTGTTCAACGTAAAACGTCGTGGTACCGATTCGGCAATGTTGGCACCGTGGACTTCCAGTGTGTCCGGCTCGATTTCGTGATAAGCGGTGCCGATTTCTTTTTTGATTTTCTCGGCGGTGGCTTCACCGATGACCATGCCGTAATTGCGACGCACGTATTTGATAATGGCATCATCGAAGCGGTCGCCGCCCACTTTAACTGAATCCGACCAAACAATACCGTTCAAAGATAAGGTGGCGACTTCGGTGGTGCCCCCGCCGATATCAACGACCATGGAGCCGGTGGCTTCACTGACCGGCATGCCGGCACCGATGGCGGCGGCCATCGGTTCTTCAATCAGATAGACTTCACGCGCGCCGGCACCGGCAGCGGATTCACGGATCGCGCGGCGCTCGACTTGAGTGGAGCCGCAAGGCACACACACCAAAACACGAGGGCTGGGTTGGAAGAAGCGGGCTTCGTGTACTTTTCGGATAAAGGATTGCAACATTTTTTCGGTGACTTCGAAGTCGGCGATGACGCCGTCTTTCATCGGACGAACCGTTTGAATTTTCTGGTTCTCTTTCCCAAGCATCTGTTTCGCGCCTTCACCGACGGCCACAATCGAACGGGAGTTGGAACCCTGACGGTTGTTCATGATCGCCACGACGGATGGTTCATTCAGAACCATGCCTTTTCCTCTGACATAAATTAGGGTGTTGGCGGTACCGAGGTCGATGGAAAGGTCGTTAGAAAAGAGTCCGATGATTTTACGCAACATTGAGGCAAATCCTTAAAATAGCTTGTTTCGTTGGTTTCAATTAATGGGTTTTTCGTCGCCGAATGGGCGCTTTGTCAAAGTGATTGGTGTTGGTGAAAGCCACTTTTTCAATCGTCTTTGATTGAGCTGGAAAATGAACCCAGAAATAACCCAAACATTTTATATCAAACTCGCTATGAAAAGTCATTTATTTGTCATAGAAATTCGTATAAAACCTTAAATTTCCGTTTATGGGCTTTTCGCCCGGAAACGAGTGTTTTGTTTGTGATTTTATTCCGGGTTTTTGTCGGCCTTTTTCCGGTTTGTCTCTTTTTGAAAAGTTCGAAATGTGGTAACTTAATAAGGTTTTAATTTTTGGTTTAATGGAGAGTCGAAGTGTCCTTGAATAAAACTGACGTCGAGTCAATTTCGCGCTTGGCGGCCATTTCGGTGGAAGCGTCCGAAGTCGAGCCTTTGGCGGATAAATTGTCCAGTATTCTGGATATCTTCACGCAAATGCAGGCCGTGGATACGGAGGGGGTCGAGCCGATGTCGCATCCGTTGGATCAGGTGCAGCGTTTGCGTGACGATGTGGTCACCGAGGTGGATCAGCATGAAAAGTATCAAAAGCTGGCCCCGGCCGCGGAAAATGGCATGTACCTTGTGCCGCAAGTAATTGACTAAAAGAGACAGACTTCAGATGCACACTTTATCTGTTAAAGAAATGAGCGACAAGCTCAAAAAACGTGAAATTACCAGCGTTGCGCTGACGCAGCATTATTTGGACCGTATTGAACGCTACGATGCGGAGTTGAATGCCTATGTGACGGTGACGCCGGAATTGGCGATGGAAATGGCCAAAGCGGCCGACGCGATGCTGGACGAAGGGAAAGGCGGGCCTTTGACCGGTATTCCGGTGGCCCATAAAGATATTTTTTGTACCGACGGCGTCAAAACGACGTGCGGCTCGAAAATGCTGTATAACTTTATTGCGCCTTACGATGCCACCATTGTGGAAAAAATCAAAGCAGCCGGTATGCCGATTTTGGGTAAAACCAATATGGACGAGTTTGCCATGGGCTCGTCTTCCGAAAGCAGTTACTTCGGGCCGACGAAAAACCCTTGGAATTTGCAAACCGTACCGGGGGGGTCATCGGGCGGTTCCGCGGCGGTGGTCGCGGCAGGCCTGGCGCCTTTGGCGACCGGTTCCGATACCGGTGGGTCGATTCGTCAACCGGCGTCTTTTTGCGGCGTGACTGGGATTAAACCGACCTATGGTGCGGTTTCGCGTTACGGGATGATTGCTTATGCATCCAGTTTTGATCAGGCCGGTCCAATGGCGCGTTCGGCCGAAGAAACGGCTTGGTTGTTGAATGTCATGGCCGGGTTTGACGAAAAAGACTCCACTAGTATCGAAATGACCAGGCCTGATTTTGAGGCCGAATTAGGCCAAGACATCAAAGGTCTGAAAGTCGGTGTTCCGGCAGAATATTTCGGTGACGGCCTGGATGAAGGCGTCGAAAAAGCGGTTCGCGACGCGATTGCCCAGTTGGAAGCGTTGGGGGCGGAAATCGTCGAAGTCAGTTTGCCGAACAAGGATTTGGCGGTACCGTCTTATTATGTGCTGGCCCCGGCGGAAGCCTCGTCCAATTTGTCGCGTTTCGACGGTGTGCGTTATGGCTATCGTTGCGACAACCCGCAGGATTTACAGGACCTGTATATGCGTTCCCGTTCCGAAGGTTTCGGTGCCGAAGTGAAGCGCCGTATCATGGTGGGCGCTTACGCCTTGTCGGCCGGTTATTACGATGCCTATTACTTGACAGCCCAGAAACTGCGCCGCATTGTGCGTGACGATTTCGTCAAAGCGTTTGAGCAATGTGACGTGATTGTCGGGCCGGTTGCGCCGTCACCGGCCTTTAAGATCGGTGAAAAATCCGATGATCCGGTCAGTATGTATCTGGCGGATCTTTACACCATTCCTGTCAACTTGGCCGGCTTGCCGGCCATGTCCGTTCCCGCCGGTTTTGCCGATGGTTTGCCGGTTGGCCTGCACTTGGTCGGTCCGTATCACAGCGAGCCGACGCTCTTGAAAGTGGCACACCAATATCAACAAAATACCGATTGGCATCAACAAATGCCTGCGGATTATCAATAAGGAAGGAATGGACAATGACTTGGGAAGTTGTGATTGGTTTAGAGATTCACGCTCAATTAACCACCAAAACAAAGATTTTTTCCGGCTCATCCATTGCTTATGGTGCGGAGCCGAACACCCAGGCCAACTTGTTGGACTTGGGGATGCCGGGGCAATTACCGGTCTTGAATAAAGCGGTGATTCCGAAAGCGATTCGCTTGGGCTTGGCCTTGAGTGCCGAAATCGGTAAACGCTCGGTCTTTGACCGTAAAAACTATTTTTATCCGGATTTGCCGAAAGGGTATCAGACCTCGCAGTTTTCGTATCCCATCGTTGATAAAGGTGGTTTTTTGGATATTGAGGTGGACGGTGAAACCAAGCGAATCGGTGTCACGCGCGCTCATTTGGAAGAAGACGCCGGTAAATCGATTCACGATGCTTTTCCAGGGCAAACCGGGGTGGATTTGAACCGTGCCGGGACGCCGCTGTTGGAAATCGTGTCCGAACCGGACATGCGTTCGGCTCAGGAAGCGGTGGCTTATGCCAAGAAAATGCATGAGCTGGTGCAGTACTTGGGGATTTGCGACGGCAATATGCAGGAAGGTTCTTTCCGGGTGGATTCCAATGTCTCGATTCATAAGCCGGGTACTCCGTTTGGAACACGTGCCGAGTTGAAAAACATCAACTCGTTTAAGTTCATTGAGCAAGCCATCGAGTATGAAATTCAGCGCCAGATCGATATTTTGGAATCCGGCGGCCAAGTCGTGCAGGAAACCCGTTTGTACGATGCTGATAAAAACGAAACCCGTTCCATGCGTGAAAAGGAAGAAGCGAACGATTACCGTTACTTTCCATGCCCGGACTTGTTGCCAGTGGTGATTACCGACGAAGACATTGAAGCGATTCGGGCCGATATGCCGGAGTTGCCAGAGGCTAAGCGTCAACGGTACGTCGCGGACTTCGGGTTGTCGGATTACGATGCGGCGTTCTTAACCGGTTCTCGTGCCATGGCGGAATACTTTGAAGCCGTGTTGGCGGAAACCAATGAACCCAAAGTGTCTGCCAACTGGGTGATGGGGGAGCTGTCGAAAGCGTTGAACCAAAACGACATGGATATTGCCGATTCCCCGGTTTCCGCGGCGCAGTTGGCCGGTTTGATTGCTCGTATTCAGGATCAGACCATTTCCGGTAAGATTGCCAAGCAGGTGTTCGACGCCATTTGGGCGGGCGAAGGCGACGCCGATGCGATTATCGAGCAGAAAGGCCTTAAGCAAATCACCGATTCCTCAGCGATTGAGGCGATGGTTGATGACGTCTTGGCGAACAACCCATCTCAAGTGGAAGCCTATAAAGGCGGCCAGGAAAAGATGTTCGGTTTCTTTGTCGGGCAGGTGATGAAAGCTTCGCAAGGCCAAGCCAATCCGGCTCAGGTCAATCAGATACTGAAAGAGAAGCTACAGTCTTAAATCATCAAAACCGCCAGGCCTGGCGGTTTTTTATTTTAGGTGGGCGGAAATGTGAAAAGATTAAGGCAGTTTGAATCTTGTCTAAAATTCGCTTGAAACTCTATAAAAAAACCTTATATTAGTCATTATCTACAGTTAATGTGTTAAAACAGTGACTGGACTCTCAACAACAGACGATTTGGTAACCATTGGAGGTTTTGAATGAAACGAATCGGTTTATTTTTATTAACAAACATCGCGGTTTTGGCTGTGGCCATGATTACGATGAATTTGTTAGGTGTCGGCAACTATATGCAGGGCACGAATCTGGACCTGGGTAACCTGTTTGCCTTCGCGGCCATTTTCGGTTTTGCAGGTTCGTTTATCTCTCTTGCCATGTCGAAGTGGCTGGCGAAAATGTCGGTAGGGGCGCAAGTTATCGAGCAACCTCGTAATGCCGATGAGCAATGGTTGATGGAAACCGTGCGTCGTCAAGCGGAAAAAGCCGGTATCGGCATGCCGGAAGTCGCGATTTACGACTCGCCGGAGCCAAACGCTTTTGCCACCGGGATGACTAAAAATTCCGCTTTGGTTGCGGTATCGACCGGGTTGTTGCGCAATATGCGTCAAAACGAAGTCGAAGCGGTATTGGGGCACGAAGTCGCGCACATCGCTAACGGTGACATGGTCACCATGGCGTTGTTGCAAGGCGTGGTGAACACCTTTGTTATTTTCTTCGCTAAGATCGTAGCCTACGTTGTGGATCGAGTGGTGCTGAAGAACGAAAACGAAGGTCATAGCTTTGTGTTCATCGTGGTAGACATCGTGGCGCAAATCCTGTTCGGTATTCTGGCCAGTATGATTACTATGTGGTTCTCGCGTAAGCGTGAATTCCATGCCGACAACGGTGGTGCTTATTTGGCCGGTAAAGAAAATATGATTGCAGCCCTGCAACGTTTGCAAACCATGCAGCCGGGTGAATTGCCGGATCAAATGGCGGCGTTCGGGATTTCTGCGAAAGCGTCCAGCTTCGGTGATCTGTTCCGTTCGCATCCGCCTTTGGAAGATCGTATCGCAGCTTTGCGTGCGACCAGTCAAGAACAATTGAAAATCGCCTGATTTTTCAATCACAAATCTTCTTTTCTGAAAGCCCTCGTTTTGAGGGCTTTTTTATTTCCGATTATTTTTTATCAAAAACACGTAAAAAGTGACCCTAGGGACAATAGGAATTATTTTCATATCTCACTATAGTTAGCTTCACATAGAAAACAACAGTATGCACTCAGGAGAACCATTATGGCGATTGCAGTTGGTGAAGTAATTGGTGTGGAAGGTAATGTTCAGGTCGTTGATACGGAAACTGGACAAACGCGTGGGTTAGGGCCGCAAGGAAAGCTGTATCCGAATGAAATCATTGTGACGTCGGACAATGCTTCGGTATCGGTTCAGTTGATCGATGGAAATGTCATCGCTTTGGGACGTGATAGTCGTATGGTGCTTGATAATGATGTCATTCCGGCTAGTTCCATCAACTCCATGACACAAGACCAGGCCACCAGTTTTGAAACCTTGCAACGTGCCGTTGAGGAAGGGAATTTCGATGAACTTCAGCAAGCTGGTGATGAATTACCACCGGAAATTGCCAAAATCCTGGAAGACCGCTCCAAGTCACTGAGTGAAAAAGAAGAGCAAGAACCGATCAGCTCGTCTAATGATGAAGCGGAAACTTATGCTCGAACGGCGGCAGAAGGTGAAGTGACTGCAGGGTATGATACAACTACATCAGCCACGCTTATTGAGGATGAAACAGAAGAGGATGGTCGAAAAGATGAGGATGGTTACTTTACGAATCTTGAATTGACCGGCTTGTCCGTGGTAACAGAGGGAGGCGTGGCCACCTATACACTGACATTGGATACTCCGCCACTGGAACCTTTTACCGTTGTGCTGGCTTTCACTAACGGAACGGCATCCGATTCAGACTATCAAGCATCGACTCAAACAGTCACTTTTGAAGCAGGTCAAACGACAGCGACGTTTGTCGTTAATACCAATGATGACGCTTTCGCAGAAGGTGACGAAACCTATCAAGTTTCTGTCGTCTCTACGGAAGGTGGCGGGTATTCAATTCAGCCAGACTTGCCTTTGCCTGTCTCGACCACCATTACCGATGGAAGCTCGGAAGACGATTCCGGTACAGGTCCTGCGGATACGGCGCATTTTGCCTTAACGGGGGATGCTTCAGTAGCAGAAGGCCAGAATGCTGTTTACAGTGTCACAGTCACCGATGGTAATGGCTCTCCCCTTGTTTTAGCGCAGCCTGCCACGGTAACATTTTCCTATACCTATCAAACGGCAGAGGGTGCGGATATTACCGAAGTCGTGACTCAGACTTTTTCTCCGGGACAATCTGTCTATAGTTTCGCTGTTCCTACTGTTAATGATACGGTTTTGGAAGGTCCTGAAGATTTTTCGATTGCAATTTCCGCCTTGAATGATAATGGTCAGTTCGAAAACACAGTGTTCGATTCTACGCCTGTTACCACGACAATTTACGATGATGGTACCCATGGCAGTGTAGATGACACCCCTACCATCACGATTGATGATGTTATCGTTGCAGAGGGGGAGACCGCTCACTTTACAGCCAGCCTAAGCCAAGCGGCCGAAATTGATGTGGTTGTTAACTTAAAACCGGGTAATGGAACGGCTGAATCGGCAGACTATGGCAATATGGTTGTGACCTATGTTGATGGTTCGGGCGTAACTCAGACCTTGCCGGTCGATGCTTCCGGAAATGTTACCGTTCCTGCGGGTGTTACCGACTTGGATGTCGCGGTTTCCACGAATCAAGATACGATTTACGAAGGCCCGGAAACATTTGATATTGTTGCAGGGACCACAGTTGATGGTGTTCTGGTAACTGATACTGGAACGGGTACGATTCTGGATAACGGCACAATCGATGACGCCGGTCGCAGCAACGACGACAGACCAACCTTAAGCGTCAGTGATGTCACCGTCGCCGAAGGCAATCAAGCCTCCTATGAAGTCAGTCTATCCAACGCCACGGAAAACGACGTCACCATTAATTTAGCATTAAGCAACGACACCGCCGAAAGCAACGACTACAGCAACATGGTCGTCACCTATGTTGACGGTAGTGGTGTTACCCAAACCCTAACCCCAAACGGCAGCGGAGACGTCACCGTACCAGCCGGCATCACCGAGCTAAATGTCACCATCGACACCACCGACGACACCGTCTACGAAGGACCAGAAACGGTGATTCTGACCGCCGGCGGTAGTTTGGTTGACAATAGTGGCACTACCATTACCCTAGCCGATGCCAGCGGCACCGCCACGATTCTGGATAACGGCACGAACGATGACCAAGGCAACAACAACGACGACAGACCAACCTTAAGTGTCAGTGACGAAACCGTGACCGAAGGCACTGACGGCTATATTGAATTCACCGTTAGTCTCAGTAATCCAAGTGATGAAACCGTCGTTTTTACCCCAACTTTACAGGATGGCAGCGGTACAGTCGGAACCGATACCGGAACCACAGCGCAACTGGAATACTATGACGGCAGCAACTGGCTTCCAGTTCCGGCGGCTGGTGTGGAAATTTCAGCGGGTCAGACCAGTGTAAAAATCCGTACCGAACTGGTAGACGACTACCTGGACGAAAGCGATGAAACGATCACCTTGCAAGCCGATGTGACCTCCGGCACGGTGACCAATACCACTCCGGCGGTGGGCACAGCAACCATTCAAGACAATGATGCGCCGACTGAATTCAGCGTGGGTGATGTCACCATTCATGAAGGTGGCTTAATGACCTTTACGGTGACACGTACTGGGGATGCACAAGCCACTCAGAGCGTTGATTTTACAACGGGGATTTTGACAGGAGATACAGCGGAAACGACCGACTTTACTCCAGCGAGTGGGACTTTGAGTTTTGCCCAAGGCGAGACCACAAAAACCTTTACGGTACAAACCACACAGGATACGGTTTACGAAGGCCCTGAAACCTTTACGGTGACCTTATCAAACCCAACCAATTCGGCGACCATTGCCGATGCAACCGGTGTCGGTACCATTCTCGATGACGGCACGAACGATGACCAAGGCAACAACAACGACGACAGACCAACCTTAAGTGTCAGTGACGAAACCGTGACCGAAGGCACTGACGGCTATATTGAATTCACCGTTAGTCTCAGTAATCCAAGTGATGAAACCGTCGTCTTTACCCCTACTTTGCACGATGGAAGCGGTACGGTCGGAGCCGATACCGGAACCACGGCGCAATTGGAATACTATGACGGCACCAACTGGGTCAGTGTTCCGGCGGCCGGGGTTGAGATTCCAGCCGGCGAGACCAGTGTTCAAATCCGTACCGAACTGGTGGACGACTACTTGGACGAAAGCGATGAAACGATCACGTTACAAGCGGATGTGACTTCGGGCACGGTGACCAATACCACTCCGGCGGTGGGCACAGCAACCATTCAAGACGATACATCTGTGGGCACCGAAGATACGGTGTACGCCATCATTACCGGCGATGCGACGGTAACGGAAGGCGAGCAGGCCGGTTATACCGTTAAACTGGTCGACAGTGATGGCAATCCGGTGACCGTTCCGACAGGCAGCAGTGTCGCCGTGACCGTTGTGTATGGCGTGGATACAGACGCCGGAACAAATGATGCTACGGACGGCGTCGATTACAATCAAAACACTTCCACGACGACGGTTATCATTGCCGGAGGTACCAGTCAATCGACATTTTCGGTGGATACGTTGGATGATTTTACCGACGAAGGGGCGGCTGGCGAAGTCTATACCGTCACTCTGAACGGAATCACCGATACGGATGGTGAATTTGAAGCGGTGGCCATTGGAACAGACGATTCGGTGGCCACCACCATTTACGATGATTTGTCGGTGGGTGCCAGCACGGCTTCCAATGTCCAGGAAGATGATTTAAGAGATGCGTCCGGCAATGACTCGACCGATACCGACGGCCCTAAATCGTTGGGTGTAACCGTTGCGGGTACGCCAAATTATACCTTGACGTTTGAAAATACGGATACACCTTATCCTTTGGTGACAACGGCCGATGGCACGCCTGTGAATTACACCTTGTCAGCCGATGGTATGACGCTGACCGGGCATACCGGTACGGCTGGAGCTGTGCCAAACACTTCCGAGACCGTGTTTGTTGTGACGATTGATAAAGCCACTCAAACCTATGAATTCGTACTGCACCAGCCAATTGATCATATTGCTGGCAATGGTCAAAACATTGAGCAATTGACGTTCGGTTTCGAGCTTACTGATACCGACAGTGGTGCTTCGACCACCAGTTCTGTCACGGTCAATGTGGAGGATTCCGTCCCGGATGTGGATGGCGTCTCCTTGACGGTGGATGAAGACAGTGCTGGAACCGTGTTTGAATTGGCCGGTGAAAATGTCGATTCGTCGGCTTCGACGCTGGGCGGGGTTGCCGTTGCCAGTTTCGATAACGGCAAGGCATACATCCAAGCGGACGGTTCTTTGAGCACTAATGCGGTGGATGAGGCTTTAGGACGCATTGTTGATAATGGTGACGGTACCTTCACCTTTGTACCGGCAGCCGATTTCAGCGGCACGATTCCACCGATTGCCTACAGTGTGACGGATGTGGATGGCGATACGGCTACCAGTACATTGGACATCACGGTGACGCCGATTTCTGACGCGGCCACGCTCAGCGTGGATGCGGATACGGTGTTGGTCAATGAAGATGAGTCCATTGCGTTGGGCTTGAATGCGCCGCAGGTGTCGGATGACACTGATTTGAGCACCGGCGCCGAGGATTATGCCGAAAAACTGGGGCCAATTACCTTGAGCGGTTTGCCGGATGGCGCGGTGATTATGAGCGCCACAGGTGTGGTTCTGTTCACCTCTTCCGGCGAAAGTGATGAATTTACCATCGAATTGACCGATGGTGAGCACATTTCCACCGTGTCAGCGGATGTGTCCATGTCCAGTACCGACTTTGAAGGGCTTAAAGTGCAGGCGCCAGCCAACTCCGGTGATAACTTCGATGTGACCATGAGCGTGACAGAATATGAAGTGGATGCCTCCGGAGCGCCTTTATCCGGTGTCAGCGGCGTGGATAATTCGACCAGCGTCACAGTGGATGTGCAAGCCGTAACCGATACACCAACCTTGACGTTGGATGGTTCGGCGACGGAAGTGACGTTGGAAGAGACATATAGTGCAGACGATACTATTGATTTGAGGATTGAAGAAGATCAAACCTTTGACCTGACATCAACCTTACAGGAAAGCTTTGTCGATGCCGATGGTTCGGAAAAAATGTGGTACGCCATTTCCGGTTTGGAAGAGGGCACACAGGTTCAAATCGGTTCGCACACCTATACGGCGGATGCGTCGGGCAATATCAGTTCTTCCGGTCATAAAATCACCATTGATGAACTGTCGGAAAACCCAACCTTCAAAATTACGCCGCCGGGTAACTACAGTGGGGACATGGAAGACGTCGTCATCACCTTGAATGTGCAGGATACCGATTCGGATTCGGTCGGAACCGCTTCTGTTGAAACCACCGAGGTTTATTTGGATTTACACGTGACGCCCGTGGGCGGTGACGTGTCCATGTCGACGCCGGCGCCAGGCCTGGAAGATTCTGCCATTCACTTGTTCGGGACGATTACCATTTCCGATGCGGATGCCGGTGGTGAAACGTTGACGCGTGCCGGTATTCTGAAATCCGATCTGGATGCCTTGATGACCGATGGCGCGGTGATTTCCGGTTCGACCTATTCAACGGCCACGCTCAACGGTCAGGACTATTATGTGTTTGACGATTACGCGAATGCTTTGATTACGCCGCCGCCGCACAGCAGTTTGGATATGGAATTGGATTATGTCTTCGAAACCGATGACCAAGGTCAGACCGGTTTTGTAACTGAAACCCATACCATTGTGGTCAAACCCGTCGCTGAACAGTATGACAAAGACAACAATAATGCCTATAACGATACGGACGGTGACGGTAATGACGATATTGTCACGCAAGGTGATAAAACCTTTGCCGCCATTGATGAAGACAGCGGTTGGTTGGATCTAAACAGTGCCGGCGCCTTGTCGGTGACGAACGAAGACAGCAATGAATCTCTGCAGGTAAAATTGTGGAACGCCCCGGTCGGTTCGACGTTTACCGTGGATGGTGGTGCAACCGTTCTGACGGTGACCGACGCCACCAAAGGCGTGACCATTGATGCGGCGGATTTGGCGACGGTCGAATTCAAAGCGCCGGATGGTTTCAGTGGTGATATCGCGATTAATATGACGGTGATTTCAACCGATGTCGATGACGATGCCGCCGACAATTCCGAGTCGACAATCGAATCGACGGAATACGATGTCTTCAATGTCTATGTGAACCCGGTGGCCGACGATGTGACCATTGCCATCAAACAACCATTCGGTTATGAAGACGATGGCCGGGAAGCCGACGGCAGCATCACGCTGGCTTCCGCAGCCAATGGCATCGACTTGTCCGGGTCCATCACCACGTCTGATAAAGACGGTTCCGAAAGTTTTGATGTCAAACTGTCCGTTTTGCCACAAGATGCAGCGATTTATTATGATGGTTATCTAATCGAATACGGCCAAATCACCGCACCAGGTGGTGCTGTCACAGCCATGGCTTCCGGTGATTCGTTGGGCAATTTCACCCTTGTTCAGAATGGCGCGGAATGGTCTCTTCAAATCGATGATTACTCGAATGCAACGGACTTTAAATTCATTCCGGTGCACGACTTGAATGAAGACGTCGATATTCAAATTGAAGGGCGCTCCAATGATACGGCGATGGTGAATGGTTCGAGTGTGACCGATACCGGTAGTTGGTCGAGTCCATTGGATATGACCATCAAAGTCACCGGTGATGCGGATGAAGCCATCAATAAAGATCCGGTTGATACCACATCCATTGAGGATACCGACGGCGTAACGCATGATTATCATGCCATCGTCCAAGAGGATTCGGGCGCGATTTCTCTCAGTGGCTTACTGAAAGACCAGGTCGTCAATCCGATTCAATCGGTCGATGGTGACGGCTCCGAAACCGTCTTTGTCACCATTACCCATGTCCCGGATGGATTCTCTATTACCGGCGCCACCTTGTTGGACGCATCGGCCACCGGCGAAGCCCGTGAGTGGGTGGTGGAGTCCAGTGAATTGTCCGGTGTGTCGATGACGGCACCGACCCATTACAGTGGTGAAGTGGATTTTGAGTTGCAAGTGCAAACGTATGAAAACGACGGTGACAAATCCGCCGTGGATACGATTCCGTTTAATTTACTGATTACACCGGAGTTGAGTGGCGACGGTTCCTTGAATACGTCAGCGACCCAAAATGAAGACACGGTGCAACCTCTGGACTTTTCGTTTACCAGTTCGGATTCCGATGAACTGTTGACGGAGGTTTGGATCAATGCGGATACGATTCCGGCCGGTGTTGGTTTGGCCATTAACGGTACCCCAATCGGCAGCGGTTGGGTGTCGCTTTCTGTGGATGCGTCCGGAAATGTCACGGATAGTGTGACGGCTTCCATTCCGGCCGATTCAGACGATGATTACAGCTTTGACGTACGTTATAAAACGGTTGATGAAACGGCCGATGGTACGAGTTATCTGGATACATCCGGCGCAAGCGGATATGACGATGCCGATACCGGCTATATTACGGCCACTTATAATGTGACTGTCAATGGTGTGACCGATATGGCGACATCTTCGATCAGCGGTATCAGTGCGAACGATGCCGATGCACACTTGTCGGTTTCCAGTGATGATGTCAATGGTTACTCCGTCACTGTCGATCAAACGAATACCACGATTGATGTACCCTTCAGTTTGATTCCGGACGACATGGCCAGTGAAGATAATGGTGCCGATGATGACGGCAGTGAACAAATTACGGCCATTACCATTAGCGGTGTTCCGGAAGGTGTTGAAGTGGTCGGCGGAACTTATTCCGGTGATACGCTCGTGGATGACGGTTCGAGCAATAAAATCATTGTTAATTCCGGTAATTGGACCGTCAATGCCTCCGACTTGGCGCTGGATGCGGATGGTGCTTTAAACACGATTCAGTTCCTAGTCAATGGTGAAGCGGTTCATTTTAATAACATTACCACCAATGGCGAGATCACCATTACGGTGTCGCATCAGGATGGTAGCTCGACGACCTTAACGAATTCGGAAACGTTCGAACTGATTGCGGATCCTGCTTTTGATGGAACGGGCGCCGGCGGCGTTCAAAACGAGACAGGCACTCCGATGGACTTGGCGCTCACGCCGAAAACCGTTCAGTTGACGGAAGACACGGGCTTTAACTTGAGTGATTTGGTGGTGGCGACCGATGGCGCTACAACAGGCGACAGTTCAAAGTTTGCGATTCTGGTCTCGAATCTGCCGAGTGGTTACAGTGTTTCTGGCACCACCGAAACGCAAGTGGTGGATGGCGAAACCTATTACGTCATTTACGGCGAAGGGGATGTGACAGACATCAACAATTTGTTGGCCTCAGTGACGGTGTCGCCAAGTGGTAATGAAAATACTCTGGATGTCGAAAAAGTCGATTTTGATATCGAAGTGGTAACGTATGTCAGCGAGGACCCAAGCGGTCAAAACGCCTACAGCGTGGATGGCGGTGCTGGTGGATTCGATGCCGAGCTGGCGCCGGTTTCCGATGCGACGACCATTTCGGTCGATGCGACGAATGTCGCGGAAAGCGCTACCCCAGTTGCGCAAACCATTACGTTGGACTTGAACAATGCCGCGGACGGTGCACGCACTATTATTCAGGATGGTAAAGTTTATGTGAAGTTTGCCGAAAGCTATACCGATGGCGATCCTTCTACGCACGGTACGATTACTTATGACGGCGTGGATGTTTCGACCTTGTCGGTGAATGGCGACGGTTACATCGAAATCATCGATATCAATGACTTGGATACGGATGTGGTCTTTGAATATACACCACCGGCGAATCATTACGGTTCCTTGACCATTGACGCCAAGGTAACGACTCAGGAAGACGCTGGGACTTCCGGCTATACGACCAGCCCGGAAACGACCAGTATTACACAAGTCGTCAATGTCACACCGGTCGATGATGGAATCAGTGGTTTTACGGCCGAAATGTCCGGTTTGGAAGACCAGATGGCGATGCTGTCGGTTACCAGCGGTACTATGGTAGATGCAACGGAATCGGTTTCCAGTGCAACGCTCAGTGGGGTTCCGTTTGGTTATGAAGTTTACTATGAAGGTGTGAAACAAACCGGTCAAGTTTCCGGAAAAGATGCGGATGGTAATTTCATTTACGATTACAGTTTTAATGTATCGGATGTGGCAGACCTGGAAAAAATCGGCATTCAACCAACGGTCGAACATGTCAGCGAAACGTTGGAAGACATTACGCTCAGCGTTTCCAGCGGTGAAGGCGGTTCCGGTAATACTCAGACAATCGATGTGGCTGTCGAGTTCATTGCCCAGGCCGACGATATCATCAGCATGAACCCAACCGCTACCTTTGGAGACGAAAGTGGTGAGGTCGCCATCAACTTGAATATGAACCTGGACGATGTCGACGGTTCGGAAACCGTGAGCTTTACCTTAACCGGTAATGGCGAGACTTTGCCGGATGGTATGGTCTTTACGGTGGATGGCGTGGCTTACGGCAACGTGACTTATGATTCGGGCGTTTACACGGTGACGGGTGTGGCTTATGACAAAGTCAACGATATTGCCGTTACGCCGCCGGTTGGCTTTAAAGGTTCGCATGATATCGATGTCACCGCCTGGACGGTGGAATCGTCCAATAACCACAATGCCGATGGAAGTGTCAGCTCTACGAACGGTACTTTCGAAATGCGTTTGGAGTCTAAAGCCAGTGGTGTGACCGGCCCGACGTCGGTAACCTCGGTTGCCGATAAAACGGTTGTCGGTTCGGGTTACAGTATTCCGGTGTTGTTGGCCGGATTGGATTTGTTGGATAATGACGGTTCGGAAGCCCTGGCCATCAAGTTATCCGGCATGGGCTCGAGTGTTTCGACGGTGGATATTTCCAATTTGCCGGGCGCGACGCTGGAACAGGATGGAACCGATTGGGTGATTACGTTGGCCGAACCGACCACTCCGGACTACACGACGGCGATTGCCAATCTGCAATCGTCCGGTATTTCTCTGGTGACCGGTTCGGTGGATGGCAATTTCCCAACGGTGACGGTGGAAGCGTATTCCATCTTGACCGATACGGAAGAGACTTCCACTGTGTCCTCCACAACGGTCACTCCGGATGTGACGGTGGATTCAAGCGGTTCCATTGATGGTTCGGCCGATGGTGAAACACTGGTCGGAGGCGACGGTAATGATGTGATTTACGGTCTCGGCGGTGCGGACTTCTTGTTCGGCGGTGAAGGGGATGATGTCCTTGTCGGCGGAACCGGCAGCGATGAGTTGACGGGTGGCGCGGGTGCCGATACCTTCCGAATCGCTCAGGACGAAGACAGTATGGACACTATCACCGACTTTGAAGATGGTGTGGACGTTCTGGATTTGTCGGAAGTTTTGAAAGATTCCATTGACTTGGATGCCGCGAACTTGGAGACCTACTTGAACTTCTCCGACGGCGAAGGCGATGGAAACGACCTGAAAGTGACGATTGATGCTTCCAATACCAAAAACGGTCAGGAGATTGAGATCATGATTAATGATGTCTCGAAAGCCGATTTCATTGACAATTACGATGAAAATATCAATGACTGAGTTGATGGGTTGAAAGATTAAGCGTCAAGGCATTAAAAAAGGGCTCTCAGAGCCCTTTTTTATTATCCGCTGGTTTTGCTGAAAATGGCCAGGCCTGGTGAGAAGTACTCTTTGAGATTACAGGCGAGCCGAGGCTTCCGATTGGATGCGTTTGATCATGTGATACAAACCAGTGGAGCGGTTGGCGGACAAATGTTGTAGTAGCCCGATGTCGGCCAGGAAGTCGAGCGGCGCTTCTTTGATTTCTTTAGGTGTGCGGCCGTTATAAATTTTCAACAACAAGGCAATGAGCCCGGAAACGATGGCGGCATCGGACATGGCTTCCATATAAAGCACGCCATCTTTCTCTTCAATGTGAATCCAGACTTGCGATTGGCAGCCGTGAATACGATTGTCTTCGGTTTTGTATTCGTCCGGCATTTTTTGTAACACTTTGCCCATGTCGATCAGGTATTTGTAACGGTCTTTCCAGTTGTCGAAATGGGTGAAGCGTTTGACCAAGTCGGCTTGGACGTCGGCAATCGATTTTTCGGCGGGTTGATAATTCATAGTGTCCACTCAGTTTTTGCGAAACGCCATTTTATCAAAAATGTCGACTGAAACCAGCCTTGGCCGGCGAACTACTTTACGCTAACGCAAAATGTATTCAATCGGCACTTCAATCACTCTCGGTGAGGTGCCCATTTCTTCCGGAAACGGTTTGTAGCGATGGTTGAGTGACGTTCGGATGATGTCCAGGGTGGCGTCGTTCAAAAGCCCGTAGTGGCTGGGTGTCGCGATGGATTCTTCAGTAATGCGTCCGTCGGCATGCAAGGTGAATCGCAGCGTCACCATGCCTTGTTGATGGCGACGTTTGGCACGACGTGGATAATGCTCTTGCGCCAGCATCGCCAGTTGCTGATTGAGCTCCGCCATATAGCGTTCTTCGGCTTTGATGCGTTCGGCCACCGAATATTTCGGCGGTTGCGGCGCCAGTTCTTTGGCCGGAGGAGACGTTGGCGGCGGCGTTTGACTGGTTTTGGATTCCGGTTCCGGTTTAGGTTCCGGTTTAGGTTCCGGTTTAGGTTCCGGTTTAGGTTCCGGTTTAGGTTCCGGTTTAGGTTCCGGTTTAGGTTCCGGTTTAGGTTCCGGTTTAGGTTCCGGTTTAGGTTCCGGTTTAGGTTCCGGTTTAGGTTCCGGTTTAGGTTCCGGTTTAGGTTCCGGTTTAGGTTCCGGTTTAGGTTCCGGTTTAGGTTCCGGTTTAGGTTCCGGTTTAGGTTCCGGTTTAGGTTCCGGTTTAGGTTCCGGTTTAGGTTCCGGTTTAGGTTCCGGTTTAGGTTCCGGTTTAGGTTCCGGTTTAGGTTCCGGTTTAGGTTCCGGTTTAGGTTCCGGTTTAGGTTCCGGCTTTGGTTCCGGCTTTGGTTCCGGCTTTGGTTCCGGCTTTGGTTCCGGCTTTGGTTCCGGCTTTGGTTCCGGCTTTGGTTCCGGCTTAGGTTCCGGCTTAGGTTCCGGCTTAGGTTCCGGCTTAGGTTCCGGCTCCGGCAAGGATTGGAACATGGCGGTGGTCACTTCCACCGGTGCCAGTTGCGTTTCCAATGCCGGGACTTTCAATGATTTCCATAAAAAGGTACCGAGCACCGCGTAAAGGGTAAAGGTGATGAAAAATGCCAAGCGGCCCGGTTTAGCCATTCTGCTTCCTTGTCAGAATGTTCAGGTTGTGTAGCTGGTGCTTTTTCAGCAGGTCGATTAACTGGGTGAAGTAACCGAAATCGGTGGCGCGATCGACTCGGATTTCAATAGGCTTGTCCGGGTTGGCCGACAACAACGCGTTTTCCAGCTCAGCCAGCGTAATGGCGTTGTCGTTCAGATAAAATTGGTTGTCGGCATCAATGGCCAGGCGGATGTCGATGGTTTCAGGCGGTTGATAGCTTTGGGTTTCCTGGGTTTCGGGCAGGTCAATGCCCAGCTTGTCCTGTACGATGAAGCTGGCCGAGGTCAGCACGATCGCCAGCAGTACCAGCATGACGTCAATCATCGGGATGACATTGATTTGGTCGAATCGTTTCATGGCCTCAGCTCCAGCAGTTTAAGCTTGGGTTTGGCGCTTTTGCATCGCCAGGTATTCCAGTTCAATCGTATCCACTTTGCGGAGTAACCCGTTGTAGATAATGATGCTGGGAATCGCCAGGGCAATACCGCCCGCGGTGGCTTTTAAAGCCAGCGCCAAGCCCATCATGATCTGGCCGGTTTCGATTTGATTATTGAGGCCCAGTTCATAAAACGTGACCAGAATGCCGAGGACAGTGCCCAATAAACCGACATAAGGCGCATTGGAGCCGATACTGGCGATGGTGGTGAGGTTATTGGTGGTGGCGATTTTAAGCGCTTCCAAACTGTCAAACTGGGAAAGGTCTAAGCGGGAAAAAAACAGTTTACGTTCGATGGTGAGCCATACCATGATAAAGCTCATCAGCCCCAGTAAGCTGAATACGGTGATATCAAGGTAGGATTTCAGTAGTTCCATAATATTTGCCAATTTTTCGAGTAAGGTTGAATTCTTTAACGCAAGCATTATATAAGATAAGCCATCGAAGATTTTTAAGAAACCTTGAATGCCGGTGGCAGGCTGTATCTATCCGAAGGTTGTTGACCCTGCCGGAACCGTGATAAAAAACATCAATGGCGGTTGCGGAAAGCATTGATTATAATAGCGAACCTTCGAAAATCGAATTGTAAAAGAACAAAAAGGAAGACGATATGAGTTCAATGGGACGTCGTGATTTATTCAAAAGGGCTTTTGGTCTGACGGCCGGTTTGGTCGGAATGTCCGCGCTGAAGCCTCTGTATGCCAGTGATGAAATGATTATCCGTGGCCCTGACGTTCCGGATGTGCCGGTGACGAAAGTATCGGATCGGTGTTATTACCTGTTGGCTCAAGACCCGGAACCCTCACCGCAAAACTTTGGTTTTTTCAGTAATCCGGGCTTTATTGTGACGTCGGAAGGGGTGGTTGTGATCGATACCGGTGGTTCGGTACAGATCGGTGAGATGATTTTGCGTCAGATCAAAACCGTTACGGATAAGCCGGTCATCAAGGTCATTAACACTCACTTCCATGGCGATCACTGGTTAGGGAATCATGCGTTCGTAAAAGCTAATCCAGACGTGGAAATTTACTCTCATCAGGAAGTGATCGATCAGATTAAGAACGGTTCCGGAGAATTCTGGATCGGTTTCATGCAGCGTAATACCGATAATGCCATCAGCGGTACGGTCGCGACCAGTCCGACAAAAGTGTTGAAGGGTGGTGAAGTGATGAAAGTCGGTGATACGACTTTGAAAATCCATCATTTTGGGCGAGTGCACACCGTGGCCGATTTGGCCGTGGAAGTGGTCGAGGACCAGACGGTTTATTCCGGCGACATGATGATGCGCCGTATCGCCAATATGGCGGACGGTTCTTACTTGGGCTCGATTGACGCGATGGATCAATTGGCGGCGTTGCCGGCGAAGCAATTCATTCCCGGGCATGGCAAACACGACGGACAGAAGCTGATTACGGATTTTAAAACCTTCTGTGAAGTGGTTTATAACAAGACGGGCGAATACTACGATGAAGGAATGTCGGATTTCGAAATCAAACCGAAGCTGATGGAAGAGCCGTTCATGAAGGATACTGCCAGTCAATGGCCGGGCTATGAATCCACGCTTGGGAAATATGTCGTTGTCGCGGTTCAAGAATATGAAAAGAACATGTTCTGATTTTTAACGGCTTTCAACTTAACATAAAAAAGCCCAACACATGTTGGGCTTTTTTATTGCCTTTCACCCGGTTTGGTGATGTGAACGAAAGCTTAACCAATAAAGTCCAGGACTTTGTCTAGCCCGCCGTAGTTCAGTGCCACGTTGGATTGGGCTTGCACTTTCGGTTTGGCGTGATAAGCGATGCTGAGGCCCGCTTCGGTCATCATCAACAAATCATTGGCCCCGTCGCCAATGGCGATGGTTTGATTTAACGAGATGTCGAGCTGGTCACACAGCTCCTGTAAAAAATCGGCTTTGGCTTGCGCGCCGACGATGCTGCCTTTGACTTTGCCTGTCAAACGGCCGTTTTCCTCCTCCAAAACATTGGCGCGGGTGAAATCGATATCGAGTTCTTTTTGTAGCCGTTCCGTGAAAAAGGTGAAACCGCCCGAAACCAAGGCAAAAGCGATTTTTTGCTCTTTCAATCCGCTGAGCCAGGTTTCGGCGCCGGAATTCAGGAGGAGGCGTTCATCGTATACTTTTTGCAAGGCGTCGGTTTCCAGTCCCGCCAGTAATTGAACGCGTTGCGTCAATGAGGCCTCGAAGTTCAATTCACCGCGCATGGCCGCTTCGGTGATTTCCGCAACCTGTGGTTTGATGTTCATCATGTCGGCGATTTCGTCGACGCACTCGATGCCGATCAAGGTGGAATCCATGTCACTGATGACCAGTTTGACGTTGGTTGGATCGAATGTTTCCGGCAGGATATTCATGTCAATCTGCCATTTGTCGGAAAGGCTTTTTAGTTTATCCAGGTCGACTTGCTCGGCGTGGATTCTGAAATGATTCTGGTTTTTTTCCGGTGTGCCGAAGGTGCGGGACAGCTCTTTACTTTGCTCGTAAGTGAGTGCGTTTTCATGAATGATGATCGTCATTGATTGGGTTCCGTTTTTTGAGTGGGCACTATTTTAGTCTGTGCGAGTAAATCCTGCAAAGTTTGCTTTTGGGGCCCGATGAATAGCCCCAGCCAGCCGATGGGAAACAGCAGTATGCCGGTTAAAAAACGCAGATTGGCATTGTGGCGGGTCATGATGTAACCGTCCTGACGTAAGATTTGCAGGTGCCAGACGCGTAAGCCGGGCGTTTGGCCGTTGAGCACCCAGAAATAACTGAGGTAGACATAGGTGATGGCCAGTAAGTACACTTGAAAGGCCACGAGTTTGACCGTCTCTTTTTCAAAGCCCGGCCCTTGCCAGATAACGAACGGAATGGCGGCGACAAACCAGACGGCGCACAGTAACAGTAAGTCGTATAAAAAGGCAAAAATGATTTTAAAAGGACGCATTTTGACCCCAGGTTGATTCTGCGAGGGTAAAATAATAATCGATTTGACGACTTTTCTCAGTAAAGATTGTTGAAAAGAGGCCGGATGGCCGGAAACGACCGAAGGTGGTACAGGGGGCGATATGAATCTGCAAGATGCGGGATTGGCGTGGGGTTGGCTGGCCGGTGGCGGCTTGTTGTGCGCGGCGGCTTTGTTTTGGGCGGTGCGTACCGCGCCTTGGTACAAAATTCAAGACAAGGAAGCACAGCATGTCTTTTTGGGGATGACGGTCATCGTCTTGTTGTTGTGGAATTCCGGAGCTTCGCTCGGTGGTGGCATCACTTTTCATCTGTTACTGGCGGCTCTGACAACCTTGATGTTCGGTGCGCAGTTCGCCATTTTATGCATGAGCGTGGCATTACTGGGCGTGACGATTCTCGGGAATGCCGGTTGGATGGCTTACGGACTGAATATGGTCATGATGGGGGTGGTGCCGATTTTGATTGTGTGGTGGATTGCCATTCTGGCGTACAAATATCTGGATCGTAATTTCTTTGTGTTTGTGTTGTTGAACGGTTTTTTCGCAGCGGGTATCAGCTCGGTGGTATCGTTGTTGGTGGCCGCCGCGGTGATGGGGTTCAGCGGGGTACAGAGTTTGGAGACGTTGGAACGCTCGTTTATCCCATATATCCCCTTAATGGCGATACCGGAAGGGTTTGTGAACGGCATGTTGATTCTGGCGCTGGTATTGATGAAGCCCGAATGGGTGAGCTGCTTTACCGATGAGCAATATTTGAATGGAAAATAGTGGGTAGAAATATTATGCCAATTATTTACTTCAGACATAAAAAAACCGCCAGGCCTGGCGGTTTTTTTATTCAGTTCGGCTGAGTGCCAAGCTTATTTTTTAATCCAACCTGGTTGGATGTCCGCGTACTTCACTTCTTGGTTCATTTCAGCGTTAGCGGATTTAAGTGCTTCTTTCGCATATTTCATGGCCGTCGCGTCGTCGCCTTTTTTCTTGGCTTCTTCAGCTAGTGCGATGTAGTGATCAACATACGCTTTTTTCATGGCTTTCTGTTTCCAGACATAACCGTCTTTAGCAGCTTCGGCATGAATGGAAGCGGCTTCTCCGATGATGTCGTCGTAAGAAGAAAGGTCTTTCGTCTGGTTAGTTGAACACGCGGCTAGCGACATGGTTGCAACAACAGCAGCACTCACAAATAATTTTTTCATGTATATCCTCCAAGTTCGAAAATAAGCTTGTTTTTGTAAGATTTCTAAGCTCGGTATTATTCTAATCACAAATCTGAACGAATAAAAGCGAAAAAACGTTGAATCAGCCCCGTTTTTTTACATTTTTCGTATGGGTGTATAACTTATTAAGTTTACCCCGACACTGTCAATCCTTATAATGTACACTATTCAGCTAAAATTCATGTTTTATTTAGGTTTTTTAACTGGTTATTTCATTTAAGTTGTTGAAATAAATAGTTAAATTGGTGTTTTTGCCCGTTTGGCCGGGGTTACGCAAAAAATACTAATTGGCCTATAAAATTTATAAAGGTAGATAGATATATGCGCATCCTGCAAGAAGCCCTCACTTTTGATGACGTTTTATTGGTACCCGCTCATTCGAATGTGTTGCCATCCGACGTGTCGTTGAAAACACGATTGTCACGTAATATTGAATTGAATATTCCATTCGTGTCTGCGGCTATGGACACCGTCACCGAAGCGCGGTTGGCTATTTCGATGGCACAGGAAGGCGGAATCGGGATCGTGCATAAGAATATGACGATTGCCGAACAGGCGCATGTGGTCACCAAAGTGAAGAAGTACGAGCATGGTGTGATTTTGGAACCGATTACCGTACAGGTGAACGATACCGTGCAGACCGTATTAGACAAAACACTAGAAAACCGCGTGTCTTCGGCGCCGGTGATGGATGGCGATGATCTGGTCGGCATCGTCACCAGCCGTGATTTACGTTATGTGGACGATGTTTCCCAGTCGGTTTCGCAAATTATGACGCCGAAGGACCGTTTGGTGACGGTGAAGGAAAAGGAAAAACGTGAGGTGGTGCTGGAACTGTTGCACGAACACCGTTTGGAGCGTTTGTTGGTGGTGGATGATGCCTTTAAGCTGAAAGGGATGATCACCGTTAAGGATATGGAAAAATCCTCTGAACACCCGTTCGCTGCGAAAGATTCAAACGGTCGTTTGCGCGTGGGGGCTGCCGTGGGAACCGGGGCGGATACGCCGGATCGCGTCGCGGCACTGGTAAAAGCCGGTGTGGATGTGATTATTGTTGATACGGCGCACGGGCATTCCCAAGGCGTTTTGGATCGCGTGAAATGGGTGAAAGAAAATTACCCGCAAATTGACGTGGTCGGCGGCAATATCGCGACGGCAGAAGCCGCGCTGGACTTGATGAAAGCCGGTGCGGATGCGGTCAAGGTCGGGATCGGTCCTGGTTCGATTTGTACCACGCGCATCGTGGCCGGTGTCGGTGTGCCACAGTTATCGGCCATCGCCAATGTGGCCGCGGCGTTGAAAGATTCGGGTATTCCGATTATTGCCGACGGCGGTATCCGTTTCTCTGGGGACGTTGCCAAAGCGTTGGTGGCCGGTGCTTCTGCGGTGATGCTGGGCAGCATGTTTGCAGGAACAGAAGAGTCTCCGGGCGAAGTGGAATACTATCAAGGGCGTGCTTATAAGTCCTACCGTGGTATGGGTTCCATGGGGGCCATGTCACAAAAACAAGGTTCTTCCGACCGTTATTTCCAATCGTCCAATGCCGCAGACAAGCTGGTGCCGGAAGGCATTGAAGGGCGCGTGGCCTATAAAGGCGCGTTGGCACCGATTATCCATCAATTGGTCGGCGGTATCCGCTCCAGCATGGGGTATACCGGCTGTAAAGACATTCATGAGTTCAATACCAAGCCAAGTTTTGTGCGTGTGACCGGAGCCGGCATGGCCGAAAGCCACGTGCACGATGTCACCATCACCAAAGAGGCACCGAACTATCGCGTGTAATGCCAACGGCGCCGGCGCGCGCCGTATGGGTTTAAGTCTTATATTTTCTTAGTTTTTAGTTGGAAACCCCCTAGATATGTCACAAAACAACATTCATCAAGATCGGATTTTAATTCTGGATTTCGGTTCGCAATATACCCAGTTGATTGCTCGACGCATTCGTGAAATCGGTGTGTACTGCGAGGTGGAACCTTGGGATATCGAAGAAAAAGTCATTGCCGATTTTGGTGCCAAGGGGGTTATCCTTTCCGGTGGTCCGGAAACGGTGATTGGTGATGACGCGCCAGTGGCACCGCAAATGGTGTTTGAGTTGGGTGTGCCGGTGCTCGGGATTTGTTATGGGATGCAAACCATGGCCGAACAGCTGGGAGGGAAGGTCATCCATGCCAAAGAGCATGAATATGGCTATGCTCAGGTGCGCGCCCGCGGCCATACCGATTTGCTGAAAGACATCGAAGATCATGTGACACCGGAAGGGCACGGCATGTTGGATGTTTGGATGTCTCATGGGGATCGTGTCGATGCGATGCCGGACGGGTTCAAGTTGATGGCGTCTACACCGAATTGCCCGGTGGCCGGGATGGCGAATGAAGACAAACGTTTCTACGGCATTCAATTCCACCCGGAAGTGACGCACACCAAGCAAGGTCAGCGCATTATCGAGCGTTTTATTGTTGACTTGTGTGGCTGTGAAAAACTTTGGACCACCGAAAACATTATTGATGACAGTGTGGAGCGAATTCGCGAGCAAGTCGGTTCCGACGAAGTGTTGCTTGGCTTGTCCGGCGGGGTGGATTCCTCAGTCGTGGCGGCCTTATTGCACAAAGCCATCGGCGACCAGCTCACCTGTGTTTTCGTTGATCACGGCTTGCTTCGCCATCAGGAAGGCGATCAGGTCATGGCGATGTTTGCCGAGAACATGGGGATTAAAGTCATTCGTGTCGATGCGGAAGACTATTTTATGGACGCTTTGAAAGGCGAAGCCGATCCGGAAAAGAAACGCAAAATCATCGGGCATTCCTTTATTGAAATCTTCGACCAGGAAGCCGGTAAGTTGACCAGCGTGAAGTGGTTGGCTCAGGGCACCATCTATCCGGATGTGATTGAGTCCGCCGGTTCGAAAACCGGTAAGGCCAAAGTCATCAAATCTCACCACAACGTCGGTGGTTTACCGGAAGATATGAAGCTGGAGTTGCTGGAGCCGTTGCGGGAACTGTTCAAGGATGAAGTCCGTAAACTGGGCGTTGCACTGGGCTTGCCGTCGGATATGGTATATCGTCACCCTTTCCCAGGACCGGGCTTGGGGGTTCGTATTCTGGGCGAAGTCAAAAAAGAGTACGCCGATATTTTGCGCTTGGCGGACCACATCTTCATTGAAGAGTTGCGTGCCGCGGATTTGTACGACAAAACCTCACAGGCGTTCACGGTGTTCTTACCGGTGAAATCAGTCGGTGTGGTTGGAGATGCGCGCCGTTACGATTATGTGGTGGCTTTGCGTGCCGTTGAAACCATCGATTTCATGACGGCGCGTTGGGCGCATCTGCCGTATGAGTTCTTGGAAAAAGTCTCGAACCGTATCATCAATGAAATCCCTCGCATTACCCGAGTGACTTACGACATCTCCAGTAAGCCACCGGCGACTATTGAGTGGGAATAAACCCCTCCGATTCGATTCATGTTGTGTCCTGACGCCTTGTCTCAAACCGAACAAGACCGGTTTTGGATGCAACATGCCATCACGCTGGCCGAAAAAGCGGAAAGCCAGGGCGAAGTGCCCGTCGGCGCCGTATTGGTTCACCAAAACGGACTGGTGGCCGAAGGCTGGAACCAAACCATTCAATCGCATGACCCGACGGCACACGCCGAAGTGGTGGCACTGCGCGCTGCTGGCCAGGCCTGGCAGAATTATCGATTAGTCGATTTAACCCTTTACGTCACTTTGGAACCCTGTCCGATGTGTGCCAGTGCCTTGGTGCATGCCCGTATCAAACGTTTGGTGTTCGGTGCGGCTGACCCGCGCACCGGTTCGGCCGGTTCGTTGATGAATTTGGTGCAGCATGAACACTTGAATCATCAGATGGCGGTCACAAGCGGTGTGATGGCGGATCAAACCGGTGAGATGTTGAGCCGTTTCTTCAAAAAGCGCCGCCAAGCGCAAAAACAAGCTCGGGAAGCCAGGCAAAAACCATAAAATTATGCAAGTAATACTTGCCACTTTTTTGAATAAATGCGAGTATTACAGCTATAAAAACAACAAGTATCGCAGACGGGTTTGACCGAATTATGCAAAAAAGTGTGGATCCAGCCGAGGGCATCACAACCTATAAAATTTTACCGGGTGAGTTTTACGTAACACGAGAAAACGAGCGCATTGAAACGGTTTTAGGGTCTTGTATTTCGGCCTGTGTCCGGGATCCGGTCACGGGGGTCGGCGGGATGAATCACTTTATGTTGCCGGTGGATAAGAACGCCACTGGTGCCTCCGAGCTGTCGGATGCCAACCGTTACGGCAACTATGCCATGGAAAACCTGGTCAACGCCTTGCTGAATTTGGGTGCCAAGCGCGATCGTTTGGAGTTCAAATTGTTTGGGGGCGGGCGCATCATGAGCTCCACCACCAACATTGGTTGGTACAATATTGGCTTTGCGTTTGATTATATTTATACGGAAGGCTTTAAAATCGTTTCGCAAGACATCGGCGATGTCTATCCGAGAAAAATTTTATATTACCCGAATTCCGGTCGGGTACGGGTGAGACGATTGAATGCGATGCATAACCAAACATTGGCTGCAGAAGAAAGCCGTTATATTAATAATATTGGATCGAAGCCTGTTGAGGGTGATGTAGAACTGTTCTGAGGATACCGCTATGGACATGATGGAAACGTTTCGACAAACCTACCTGGAAGAAAGTTTTGAAGGGTTGGACGTGATGGAAGCCGGGTTGCTGGAGTTGGAGCCCGGCACCCCGGATAATGAAAAGATCAACGAAATTTTCCGTGCAGCCCACTCCATCAAAGGTGGAAGCGGTACCTTCGGATTCAATGAAATCATCGATTTCACCCATGTTTTGGAAACCTTGCTGGATGAAATGCGCGACGGACGTCGTGATGTCACTCAGGAAGCCTCAGACGTCATGTTACAAGCGGTGGATGTGTTGCGAGACATGATGACGCGCCTGCAAAACCACGAAGAAATCGATGATGAAAAAGCGTCGGAAGTGCAGCAGGCCTTAGAAGCCATTCTCAGTCATGATGGCTCGGGTGCTGCGCCGGCCTCGGCACCGGCTGAAGCGGTTACCGAAGCGCCGGTTGCCGCACCAAGTGCGGGCGGCGTCTGGACCATCGAAGTACTGCCGGAAAAAGAATTATTGCAAACCGGTAACGAGCCGATTCGTATTTTCCGCGAATTGGAATCGTTGGGCACCGTTGAAGTCACGGTAGATGATTCCGCGTTGCCGGAAGACATTGCCGAGTTGAATCCGGAAGAACTGTTCCTGAAATGGACGTTGCATTTGTCCGGCGACAACATCAACGAGGAAGACGTCAAAGAAGTTTTCGAATGGATCGATGGTGACGGTGCCGAAATCACCATTACGCCTCCAGCCGCGGCCGAAGTGCCAGTTGTAGAAGCCGCTGCGGAAAAACCCGCGGAAACAGCGGCTCCGGCGCAATCAGCCGAATCGGCGGCACCAGCGGTTGCGGCCAAACCGGCTGCTAAAAAGCCGGCGGCGAAAGCTTCCGCACCGGCCCCGAAACAAGACAGTTCGATTCGTGTCGATTTGAGCAAAATCGATCAATTGGTCAATCTGGTTGGCGAATTAGTCATCACTCAGTCCATGCTGAGCCAGTTCGGCGAACAGGCCGAGCAAAACGAAGGCGGCACCTCGGATTGGGCCGATAAACTCAAAGAAGGACTGACCCATTTGGAACGTCATACGCGTGATTTGCAGGAAAGCGTGATGAACATCCGCATGTTGCCGGTAAGTTTTGCCTTCAACCGTATGCCACGTATCGTGCATGACGTCAGCCAGAAGCTAGGCAAGAAAATTGAACTGGTGATGGAAGGGGAAGGCACCGAGTTGGATAAAACCATGCTGGAGGCCTTGACCGATCCGCTTGTGCACATCGTGCGCAACTCGATTGACCACGGGGTTGAAGCACCGGATGTCCGCTTGGCAGCCGGGAAACCGGAAACCGGTACCGTTAAACTGGCGGCCTTCCACCAAGGCGGCAATATTCTGATTCAGATTACCGATGATGGCGCGGGGATTCACGCCGATAAGATTCGTCAAAAAGCCATTGAAAAAGGCGTGATTGATGAAGACATCAAAATGAGCGACGAGGAAGTCATTGATTTGATTTTCCATCCGGGCTTCTCAACCGCCGATGTGATCAGTGATATTTCCGGGCGCGGTGTGGGGATGGACGTCGTTCGTCGTAATATCCGCGGTTTAGGCGGTTCCGTTGAAGTGAAAACGGAACAGGGCAAGGGCAGTGTCTTTACCATCCGTTTGCCGTTGACCCTGGCGATTCTGGACGGTCAGTTGGCGAAAGTCGGTTCCGAGACTTACGTTTTCCCACTGGTATCAATTGTGGAATCCATTCAGGTCGACAAATCACTTGTCAAAGGGATTGCGGGTCAAACCGAATTGTACAAATTGCGTGACAGCTACATTCCGGTGATTCGTTTGCACGACAAACTCGGTATTGCCGATGCGCGAACCGACTTGGAAGAAGGGCTGCTGGTGGTGGTCGAAGACGGCGGTCGTCGTGCCGGCATCTTTGTCGACGATTTGCTGGGGCAACAGCAAGTGGTGATTAAAAGCCTGGAAAGCAACTTCATGAAAATCAGCAGTATCGCCGGCGCCACTATCCTTGGGGATGGAACGGTTTCGTTGATTCTGGATGTGACCGAGACGCTTTCTTCGCACAAAGGTGGCAACCTCCATTCCAATGCAGCCTAACCGCCGGAAGGGCATGGCCCTTCCGCATAAAATAAGATAACAATAACAAGACAGACCAGAGGGAATTATGTCGTTCGCATTAGGCGCTAAAGAAGTACAAGAAACCATCATGGTGTTAAACCTGTCCGTGGCTCAAATCGAGTTGTCGATCACGGACGGGGACAATTCGGTCAATACCTTGATCGATTCGTTTTCCTATATGTCTCAACACATTGAAGACATTGAACGTTCCAGTAAGAAAATCGCCGAGATGACGACCGATGTGGCCGGAATCGAAGAGCATAACCAATCGCTTCTGACTCAGACCGGGGATTTGGCTTTGAAAATGCAGCAGGCGATTATCGCGTTTCAGTTTTACGATAAGCTCAGTCAACGTTTGAATCATGTCTCGCACGGCTTGTCAGGCCTGGCGGAAATTGTCTCGCATGAAATGCATGCTAAGGACGAAGCGCAGTGGGAAGCCTTTAAGTCGGAAGTGCGTAAGGGCACTACCATGCGGGAAGAGGAAGAATTGTTCGAATTGATTTTCGACCAGGAAATGCCGGCTGATGAGGCGATTGATGTGATGAAAACGCGTATGCGCGATCGCATGGCTGAAAACGAGGAAGAAGAGGAAGAAATCGAGTTTTTCTGATGCCCGTTGGATTAGATTATCAATTGATGACAAAAGCGCCTTTTCAGGCGCTTTTGTGCTTTTGGGGGGATTCAAAGTGAGTAACGTCAAAACATATTAGAGTTTTACCATTTTCTTAATTTGAGCATAAATAAATTGAATTTTAATTCTGATGGAAAATTGATAACAATGATGACTCCGTAAATTTAACAATATAAATGGATCGCTCATGAAATTTAAATCCCTCTTTTTGACCGCTTCTCTGGCGGTGTCGTTACTGGTTTCGGCGACATCAGCCATGGCCGCCGGTTATATGCCGTTTATTTTGGGTTCGTCTTCCGGTGACAGTGTGTCCGTTGTCGTGGATAAAACCAAGCAAGCTTTGACCGAAAACGGTTTCGAAGTGGTTGGCAGCTATAAGCCGAATGCCGACAGCGAAGTCATCGTTGTCACTAACGACGCTTTGAAAAACTTGGCCGGACTGTCCAAAAACGGCGGTTTCGGTGCCATGGAACGCGTTTCCGTGGTCAAACGTGGTAACCAGACCGAAGTGTCTTACACCAACCCGACCTACATGTGGAATGTGTATCGCATGGATGGTGATATCCAGCCGGTGCAAGCCGCCATGGAAAAAGCTTTGGGCAACCAGAAAGGCTTTGGTGCCGATAAGCCGTTGACGGCTGAAGAGCTGCGCGAATACCACTACAAGTTCATGATGCCGTACTTTGATGATGTGGATGAGATTCAGGAGTTCGATTCGTACCAGGAAGGCGTGAATACTATCGAAGCGGGTTTAAAAGCCGGTCGTGGTGGCGTTACGCAAGTTTATCGCATTGATATTCCGGGCAAAGACATGACCGTATTCGGTGTGGCTTTTTCCAAAACTGAAGGGGCGGACAAAAACATTCTGACGCAAATCGACGGCGAAGGTCACTCCCACGCGGCGCATTTGCCATATGAATTGTTGGTGAACGGCAATGAAGCTTTGGCGTTGAACGGCAAGTTCCGTATCGCCATCAACTGGCCAAGCCTGTCCATGATGGGGTCCGGCAGTTTCATGTCGATTGCCAACGCGCCGGATGAAATCAAGCAATCTTTGGAGATTGTGGCTGGAAACGAATAATTTCCAACCCCTTTCGGTACGTTAAAAAAAGCGCTCTCTGAGCGCTTTTTTTGGTTTCAGTACCCGGTCATGAAAAAAACATGCTTTCAAACCTTGAAAGTGACCAGGCCTGGCCCTATTTAACCCCTAACTTTTAAACAAATAGAGAGATTTGCACGGGTGGGACGCGAGGAAAAAAATGAGATAAAATTTTTCTGAATTAGGCGGAAAACGAAGCTAATAGCTGCTGGCTATTAACGAGTTTTTCAACGCCATTCAGGAAGATTTTAGCCATTTTTAGCCGTGTATCCATCCCGTGCTAAGCTCTCCAATAAACAAAAGACTAACCTCAATGAAGGAGAAGCTTTAAATGAGCCATACGGAAACTCATGCGTTTCAAACCGAAGTGAATCAATTACTGAAACTGATGATTCACGCCCTTTACAGTAATAAAGAGATTTTCTTGAGAGAACTGGTATCCAACGCGTCCGATGCGTTGGACAAATTGCGTTTCGAGTCGGTTTCCAACGATGCCTTATCCGAAGGCGAGTCCGAATTGGCGATTCAGGTCGGCTTTGACAAAGAAGCGCGTACTGTGTCTATTATCGATAACGGTATCGGCATGACGCGTGATGAAGTCATCGCCAATATCGGGACCATCGCCAATTCCGGTACCAAAAAATTCCTGGAAAGCCTGACCGGTGACCAGGCCAAAGACAGCCATCTGATCGGTCAGTTCGGGGTGGGCTTCTATTCCTCCTTCATCGTGGCCGATAAAGTGACGTTGACGACACGTAAGGCGGGCGACGATAAAACGGAAGGCACCCGTTGGGAATCGGCCGGAGAGGGGGAATACTCTCTGGAGACCGTCGAGAAGGAAACCAAGGGAACCGAAATCGTTCTGCACTTGAAAGAAGACATGGACGAGTTTCTGGACGATTTCCGCCTGAAACACATCATTACCACTTACTCCGACCACATCAATTTCCCGATTAAGATGTGGCAAGCCGAAACCGATGATGAAGGCAAAGAAACCGGTGAGAAAACGCTGGAGCAAGTCAACAAGGCCACCGCGATCTGGACGCAACCCAAGTCCGAGTTGTCCGACGAGGATTACAACAACTTTTATCAGACGGTTTCGCATGATTATGAAAGCCCGTTGGCTCACTTACACAATAAAGTGGAAGGGACTTTGGAATACACCTCTTTGCTGTACATTCCAAAACGTGCGCCGTTCGACTTGTATGATCGCGACCGTCGTTATGGCCTGAAGCTGTACGTGAAACGTGTGTTTATCATGGACGACGCCGAGCATTTGATGCCGAGCTATTTGCGTTTCGTTCGTGGGGTCATTGATTCCAATGACTTGCCGCTGAACGTGTCGCGTGAAATCCTGCAAAGCAATCGAGTGGTCGATAAAATCCGTTCCGCTTCGGTGAAGCGTGTGTTGGATCAGCTGGACAAAATGGCCAAGGCCGACGAAAAAACCGATTACGAAACCTTCTGGGATCAGTTCGGTAATGTCATGAAAGAAGGGATTATCGAGGATTTCGCCAACCGCGAAAAAATCGCCAAGCTGCTACGCTTTTCGTCAACACATGAATCCTCCGGGCCGACGCAACGTGTGTCCCTGCAGGATTATGTCGATCGCATGGCGGACGATCAGGAAGCGATTTATTTCATCACCGCAGAAACTTACGCGGCGGCTTCCGGTAGCCCGCATTTGGAAATGTTCCGTAAGAAAGGCATTGAGGTCTTGTTGATGACGGACCGCATCGACGAGTGGCTGGTGTCGCACTTGACCGAATTCGAAGGCAAATCATTGAAGTCGGTGACGGCGGCGGACTTGAAAGAGTTCGAAGATGAAGCCGAAAAGGATTTGTCCGAAGAAGACAAGAAAGCGCGTGAAGCCCTGACCGAGAAAGTCAAAAAAGCGATTGAAGATGCCGTGTCCGACGTCAAAATCACGCACCGTCTGACCGACTCACCCGCGTGCGTGGTCCCGGCGGACGGGGATGTTTCCGCGCACATGGCGCGTATGCTGGAGCAAATGGGGCAAGCCATGCCGAAGCAGAAGCAGAAGCCAGTGCTTGAGCTGAACCCGGAACACGCCTTGGTGAAAAAATTGGATACGCTGGACGATGAAGCCAAAGTCAAAGAGTGGTCCTTGTTCCTGTTGGAGCAAGCACAATTGGCGGAAGGCGATCACCTGGAAAATCCGGCCGACTTCATCAAGCGCATGAATGCGTTGCTGAGTGAAGTCATCTGATTGGTTCGAGAACCTCGCTAGAAAAGACATAAAAAAGCCCCGGGCCGGCAGTCGCCCGGGGCTTTTTTTATGGAAATCAGAAATATACTGCGGAGGATTACAGCTCACATAACACGCAACGGCTTTCGTTGATGTTATTGCGTTCGAAATCCTGAATGTTTTCGAGCGTGGTCTGTCCGATGTTATCCAACGCTTCGGCGGTGAAATAAGCCTGGTGCGCGGTAATCAATACATTCGGCAAAGTCACGAGACGTTCGAAGGTATCGTCGTCGATGATTTCCTCGGAGTGGTCTTCGAAAAACAGGTTTTCTTCCTGTTCGTAGACATCGATGCCTAGGTAGCCGATTTTGCGGTCTTTCACACCTTGCACCAGTGCATCGGCATCCGTCAAGGCACCACGGCTGGTGTTAATCAGCATGACACCGTCTTTCATTTTACTCAGCGCGGTTTCGTCGATCAGGTGGTGTGTTTCCGGCATCAGCGGTACATGCAAGGTGATGATATCACTTTGGCGGTAAAGCTCGTCCAGTTCGACGTATTTGGCGCCGTATTCTTCCACTTTGGGGTTCGGGTAAGGGTCGTACGCCAAAACATTCAGGCCGATGCCGGTGAGGATACGGGTCATTTCCAGACCGATACGGCCGGTGCCAATGATACCGGCGGTTTTACGGAACATATCGAAACCGAGTAAGCCTTCCAGGGTGAAGTTGCCATCACGCACCCGAATGTAGGAGCGGTACGTTTTGCGATTCAAACTCATCATCAACGCCAAAGCGTGTTCCGCCACCGCCATCGGCGAATAGGCCGGCACGCGTAAGACGGTGAGTTTGTGTTCGCGAGCTGCGTCACGGTCGACGTTATTGAAACCGGCGCAGCGTAATGCGATCAGTTCGGTGCCGCCGGCCGCCAATTGTTCGATGACCGGGCGAGAAAGGGTGTCGTTGACGAACACGCATACCGCGCGATAACCTTTCGCCAAAGGCACGGTCTTTTCATTGAGGTGAACGTCGAAATAGTCGAGATCGACCGGATAATCGGGAGACAGTTTTTCGAAGAGGGCTTTATCGGTTTTGGTGGTGCTGAAAAAGGCGACTTTCATGGCGGTGTTCCATTTGAGTGGATGAGTAACCACTATAGCATAAGGGGTTTTAGAGCTGTCAAGTGACCCTTTTAAAACAACGCAAAACAATCGAAAACCACCAGGCCTGGTCGTTTTTTGTGGCGTTTTATGCCACAATAGCGCCTTCTTTTTACGTTCGGTTTGAAAGCCGATTTTTTGATTCCAGCTTCCCAAAAGGATACCCATTTTGATTTCAACCGCGAACATCACCATGCAATTCGGCGAAAAGCCGCTTTTCGAAAACATCAGCGTCAAATTCGGCGACGGAAATCGTTACGGTTTGATCGGCGCCAACGGCTGCGGGAAATCCACCTTTATGAAAATTCTGGGGGGCGACTTGGAACCGACCAGCGGGAATGTCAGCCTCGACCCGGACGATGTATTGGGGAAACTGCGTCAGGACCAGTTCGCGTATGAAGAGTTCAGCGTAATCGATACCGTGATTATGGGGGATACGGCGCTGTGGGAGGTCAAGCAAGAGCGCGACCGCATTTACAGCTTGCCGGAAATGTCCGAAGAAGACGGCATCAAAGTCGCCGACCTGGAAGTGGCGTTTGGCGAAATGGACGGTTACACCGCCGAATCCCGCGCCGGCGAATTGCTATTGGGCTTGGAGATTCCGGTGGAACAACATTTCGGGCCCATGTCGGAAATCGCACCGGGCTGGAAGCTACGGGTATTGTTGGCGCAAGCGCTGTTCGCCGATCCGGACATCCTGTTGCTGGACGAACCGACCAACAACCTCGACATCAACACCATCCGTTGGTTGGAAGGCGTGCTGAACGAACGTAAAAGCACCATGATCATCATCTCGCATGACCGCCACTTCCTGAACTCGGTCTGTACCCATATGGCGGATTTGGACTACGGTGAGCTGCGTGTCTATCCGGGCAATTACGACCAATACATGTTTGCGTCCACTCAGGCGCGTGAGCGTTTGCTGGCCGATAACGCCAAGAAAAAAGCGCAAATCAATGAACTGAAATCCTTTGTCAGCCGCTTCTCGGCCAACGCGTCCAAAGCCAAGCAGGCCACATCGCGCTTGAAGCAGATTGATAAAATCGAGCTGGAAGAGGTGAAGCCGTCCAGCCGGGTGAATCCGTTCATCCGTTTCGAGCAGGATAAGAAGTTGTTCCGCCTGGCATTGGAAATCGAGCATTTGACTAAATCCTACGATGACCTGACGATTTTCAAGGACTTGAACCTGATGTTGGAAGCTGGTGAAAAAATGGCGGTCATCGGACCGAACGGCATCGGGAAAACCACTTTCCTGAAAACGCTGGTCGGCGACACCGATATCGATTCCGGTACCGTGAAGTGGTCGGAAAACAACCAGATTGGCTACTATGCACAGGATCATGCGCACGAATTTGAAGAAGATTTGAATTTGTTGGACTGGATGTCGCAATGGAAGCAGCCGGAAGACGATGAACAGGCCGTGCGTTCGGTATTGGGCAAAATGCTGTTTTCCCAGAAGGAAATCGATAAGTCGGTGAAGGTGCTGTCCGGAGGGGAGCAAGGGCGGATGCTGTTCGGTAAACTGATGTTGCAGAAACCGAATATTCTGATTATGGACGAACCGACCAACCACCTGGACATGGAGTCCATCGAGTCTTTGAACCAAGCGTTGGAAGAGTTCGAAGGCACGGTCATTTTCGTCTCCCATGACCGTGAATTTGTTTCCTCTCTGGCCACGCGCCTGATGGTGATGAAGCCGGATGGCGTGGAAATCTATCACGGTGATTACGAGTCGTACCTGGCTGAAAACGAATAAGCTTCGGTCAGTATCAATTGCCGGGCGTTGAATGTCTGGCATAAAAAAAGCCGTTCCTTGGAACGGCTTTTTTATTGGCAATAAGCGTGAGGGCTTATTGCTTATTTGGCTTTTTTCGGCGGATATTGCGCCAGCAGCTTTTGTACGATTTCATTCACCTGTTCTGTGATTTCTTTCGGGTCGGCATGTTGATCAACATCCGAGGTGCTGATGCCGCGCCAGACCAATTTTTTGTTGCTGTCCAGAATGTCCAACACCACTTTACCTTGTTGATACTCTTCGATATCGGAACCGGTTTGCACGCCTAAACCGCCGTAGCCACCGTAAAAGCCGGTACCAAAGCCAATCGATGTGGTGACCGGCGTGGAACGGATTTTAGAGCTGACGCCGACATGGTAGGTGATGTAGGCATTCGGTTTTTCGGACACGAACTGATAACCTTTGGCGTTCATATTGGCCAAGACGGCTTTTTGAATGCGTTCCGCGATGAGCGGGTTTTTCTTTTCGAACTCTTCCGCGGTGGGTTTGACCTGGTCGCCAGCCGGTAACCAGTCATAGGTTTTCAGCTGACTGAAATCCGTGCCAGTATCGTAATCGTCACTGACCTGAACCGTGGAGCAACCGCTCAAACCGAAAACCAGCAATAATGTCCAAAGTGTTTTTTTCATAAGGTGCATCTCTTTCAAGTAATAATGATTCTTATTTTAACGGTAAATTCATTTATAGCAAGTGTAGCACTTCTACTTAGCGAAAAACAGCCAGGCCTGGCTGTTTTCTTATTAGCCAAGCGTTTGCGGTTTGGGCTTCTGAGTAATGAAATAGCTACCGATAATAATGGGCAGAGCGCCGAGAATTTGCGACCAGGTCGGGACTTCGTTCAGGTAAAAATACGCCAACACCAAAGTGAGCAGCGGCGAGAAAGCAAACAGCGCATTCACCTTGGTGATGGGCAAAAGGTGCAAGGCCTCCACCCAGAAGATTTTCGAAATGAAAAACACCAGAAAACCGGTCAGGAACAGCCAGAGCCATTGCGCTTCAATCGCTTCCCAACTGGGCGTGGTTTCGAAGGTCACGGCCAAAAGGTAGACGAACGGCAGGGCGATGAGGCTGCGCGTCATCAGGATGGTTTCCGAAGAGACCTGAGCGCGGGCGCGTTTCTGGAAAAAATTGGCAATCGGCGCGATGGCCGCGGCCAGCAAAGCCAAACCGTCGCCGAGGACCAGGGTGAATTTATCCGGGAACAGCACGATCATGGCCCCGCCGGTCATGAGTATGACGCCGATCAGGTGGGTGCGGTCCAGGGTTTCGCCCGGGCGGCGGCCGAGAAACAGGTAGCTGAACAAGACTTGCAGGAACAAAATAATGGCCACATGGCTCGGTGAGGTGGTTTGCAACGCCAGAAACACCAATGCGAACAGGGTGGTGAGAAACAGGCTGGTCAGCGCCAGGTTTTTATACGCCTCGGTGCGTTTGAGTTCGTGCCGTTTGCCGCGCGCTAGAAACCAGATGATGAGCACCACTGTCGCCACCAGCAAACTGTAAAAATAGGCATGCAAAGCACCGAGCGCGACGACAGTGAAAAACGCGAAAATCGGAAAATGCGCTTCCAGAATGGACAGCGCCAGACTGTAGGCTTCGCCTTTCAGTTGGTTTTTGTGTTGCAAGGATTTTAACGGTCGGGGCATAGTCGTTCGGTTAAAGTGCTGTAAGCTCGGCTCGGTATCAGGCCTCGCTTGTCAGGTGTGTCGCTCGAAATTGTCGGAAAGATTTAACAATATCATATTGCTCGATATTCGGTCGACTATTCTGTGCCCATTGACGGCGAATGTCATCCTTCGTCAAAGCTTCGTGCAAGGCGTTTTTCCAGGTGTCCAAGTGGTTGGCTTCAAGCACTTGACCGGTTTGGTTCGGGTCGATCAGCGTTTGCGGGCCGCCGACATTCGAAACCAAGCAGCCCAAGCCGCTGGCCTGCGCTTCCATAATGACCTGCCCCAAGGTGTCGGTAACGGATGGAAAGACGAATAAATCCGAGGAGGCATAGAGTTCGGAAAGCGTTTGGGCATCGCGAATCGGGCCGAGGAAATGGATGTGATGCGGTTTCATTTTCGGCGCCCACTTGCGGAAACGGCCTTCGCCAACCAGAATCAAGTCGGCCGGAAGATCGGGATATTCCGCCAACAACGCTTGCCAGGTCTCCAGCAGAAACGGCACGTTCTTTTCGATATTGATTCGGCCGACATACAACACCTTTAAGCGCTGTGGCTCCAAGTCGAAATCCGACCAGACCTGGCGGCGTTGGTGTTTGGGGTGGAATTTAGCCAGATTGGTGCCGGGGAACAGCGTGGAAATGCGTTCTCTCGGCAATTTCAAATCCTGCTGCATAATGCCGAGATAGGCATCCGATCGCGAAAAAACATGCTGGAAGGCACGGTAGAATTTGGCCATGGTGTTGTCGGTTTGTTTTTTCACCCAATGGGAACGGGTCAGGTCGTATAGATAGGCCGGAAAGTCGGTGTGGTAAGTACCGAATAAGGGTAATCCCAGCTTTTCCGCCTGACGTTTGGCCGCCCATCCGAATGGACCGGGGGTGGAGATGTGGACATGGTCCGGTTGATAGCTTTCCAGAAAATGGCGGATGGCGCGGGTATTCGGATACACCAAATCCAACTCCTGATAAAACGGCATCGGTAGGCGAAAACGGCAGGGCAGGTTATGGATGTAGGGCGTATCGGGAATGGGTTTGGCGGTGGCGGTGACGATTTGCAGGTCAAAGTCTTCGTCGGAGTGCTGTGCGGCTTGTTCGCCCATGTCTTGAATAAAGCGCGAGACGCCGTTTAAATCTCCGAGCGTATCGGTAAAAAGGCAGACCTTCATCGTTGTTCCTTATGGTTTTGTTTGGATGAAAGGTTTTATTTTAAAAAGGGGGTGCTCACCGTAGGATGACAGCTTATTGAAGCCTTTATGACGGTTTGATGTGACGGTGGTTTTTCTTGTAAAACCCGCCAGGCCTGGCAGATTTTAGGATTCGATGGGGACGTGAGGCGTGATTCAATATGGTGGCAGCATTAAATCGCCGAAGCCCCAGATCAGGGTGCCGATAATGATGGTGACATGGGTCATGCGGAATTTTTTACGGTGCCATTTCGAGGGACTGAGGTCGGGAATGTCGTCTTCCGCATCGATTTGGTCCAAGCGGCCGTAAAGGGTCCGCAACTCCACCTGAAGCAAGCTGAATTCGCTCATCACGGAAAACAGCACCACCAAACTGCCGAAGCGGGCAAACCATAAAGAATCGAATACCAACCCCATCACAAGACCGATCAAGCCCATCAACCAGGCGATGACCAATAACAATAAAGCTTTATTTTTCGGCACGGTATTTCCCTCGATAAACGGTTTTGTGTAACAGCTTATCGGTATTTTAAGAGATTTTAACGGTCTTGTCTGCCGGTTGGCGGCGGGAATTGACCTGTTCAATGAACGCCAGATGGTCGACAAATTGTTGTGCGGCACCTTGCCAGGTGTATTGTGGAATGGATTGTGCGATTTTGTTTGGATCTTGCTTCAGTTGCACGGCTTGCTCGATGGCCGTTTTCAAATCCCAGCTTAGCACGCCGTTGACGCCTTCGGTAATGATGTCTTTGGGGCCGGTGACCGGAAAGGCCGCCACCGGCGTGCCGCACGCAATAGCTTCCAGATTGACCACGCCGAAGGTATCGGTCAGGGAGGGGAACACAAACACCGTGGCCGAAGCGTAGTATTCCGCCAGTTCGGTGCCGTATTTGGGGCCGGTAAAATCAACGTCGGGGTAGGTCTGTTGGAGTTTTTCCAAGTCCGGCCCTTTGCCGACCACCACCTTGCGGCCGGGCAACTCTAAATCCAAAAAAGCGGCGAGGTTTTTTTCCGGCGCGATGCGTCCGACGTAGAGGTACATCGGTGTGTCGTCTTTGGAAGGCCGGGCGCGGGTTGGGTTGAAAATGTCGGTATCCACGCCGCGCGTCATCAGCACTACGTGTTGAAAATGACGGTTTTGTAACTCCGTTAAAATGGATTCGCCCGGAACAAACGTGTTTTGCGCCGGGGTGTGAAAGCGGCGCATGATGTTATACACCCAGTCCGTCGGCACCGGAAAGCGTTCGTGAATGTATTCCGGGTACTTGGTGTGATACGCCGTGGTAAAAGGCAAACCGTGTTTGCGCGCAATGCGGCGTGCCTTCCAGCCTAAAGCGCCTTCGGTGGCGATGTGGATGGCATTGGGTTGGAAGTCTAGCAGGCGTTTTTCCAATCCGCGCGCACGCCAAACCAACGGAATTTCCGGGTAGGTCGGTAAGGGCACGCAATCGTAATCGTTGGGGTGGATGACGTCGACTTCTATGCCTTGCTGGCGAAGGTGGGCGACCAGTTGCGACAGGGTGGTGACCACGCCGTTCACTTGCGGTTGCCAGGCATCTGTGACCAGGGAGAGGCGTTCAATGCGACGCGTGTTGAAGGGCGCTTGCGCGTAAGGTTTGGCGGTGTTCGCGGCGGAATCGGGTGTGTTCATATCATCGGACGCTGCTGTTTTATGTTATATGTGAGTCTTAGGATTACCTTAGAATGCTTTGTTGACGCCTGTGTGAACTTAATATGAAAAACGCTGTTTTTTCAGTCATTTAATTGTCATTAAAGCGTCATGTATCCATCAAGTGCCCCCTTTAAACTTGCCCGAAACAAGGTTAACGATGGGATGGAAAATGAAAGACACGCCTTTAGCGATCATGCCGGATTGGATGGAATCCATAGAAGCGGACGATTTGATTGTTGCGGAAAACAATCACCAGATGTCGAACTACCGAAGCATATTCATTTCCGACGTACATCTGGGCTCTAAAGGCGCGAAAGCCGAGTTTCTTTCCGAATTCTTGAAATACAACCAATGCGACAAACTGTATCTGGTGGGCGACATCATCGACGGCTGGCGTTTGAAAAAACGTATTTTCTGGCCGCAGGAGCACACCAATGTGATTCGTCGCATTCTCACCAAGGCCAAACGCGGCACCGAAGTGGTGTTTGTGACCGGTAATCACGATGATTTTCTACGCCGTTATTCCGGTGTCGATTTCGGTAATATCCGCCTGACCGATGAAGCGGTGCACGTGACCACCAGCGGCGAAAAATTGCTGGTGGTACACGGCGATAAATACGACAGCGTCATCCAAACCCAGAAATGGTTGGCGGTGATCGGCGATTGGGGCTACGAAAGCCTGGTGGTCATTAACCGTTATTTCAATCGCGTTCGCCATAAGTTCGGCATGGGCTACTGGTCCTTATCGGCGTTTATCAAACAAAAGGTCAAATCGGCGGTATCATTCATTTCGGCCTATGAAGAAGCGGTGGTGGATGACTGTAAAAAACAGGGCTACAAGGGGGTGATTTGCGGCCACATCCATCACCCGGAAATCCGCGAAATCAACGGGGTGGAATACCTCAACTGCGGCGATTGGGTGGAATCCTGCACCGCGATTGTCGAAACCCGCGACGGCGAGATGAAGCTGTTGCAATGGGTGGAAATCAGTCACCAGACCAACGCCGCGTAACGGCTGAGCATTCAAGGAGTATTGGATGAAGCCCGGGCACAGAGGTTTGGTTCGCATTGTTAAAGCGGCCGGGTATTCCTGGCAAGGCATTAAGGCCTGTTATCAAAACGAAGCGGCGTTCCGGCAGGAGCTGGTGTTATTGGCGGTGTTGACGCCGATTGCCATGTGGCTGTCGAACGATGCGGTGGAGTTTATTCTGTTAATCGGTTCGGTGATTTTGCTATTGGTGGTGGAGTTATTGAATACCGCGGTGGAAATGGTGGTGGATCGTCATGGCCAGGAGTGGCATGAGTTGTCCGGTTTGGCCAAAGACATGGGCTCGGCGGCGGTGTTTGTGATGATGGGGTTGTGCCTGTTGGTTTGGTCGACGCTGATTATCTCGCACCTGAATTGGAGCCTGTTTTAGCGAAACCCGCAATACTAATACTGGCCAGGCTTGGCCTAAATTGTGGATTTGCGCTTGAATGGTCGGCTGACCGAATTATTCGTTCGTATCGGATTGACGGAATTCACTGAGGCGTTTCAGCAGGAATTCCAGCTCCGCACGTTTCTCTTCCTTTTCGTGGACTTTTTCCTCGATGAAATCGACCACGTTCTTATGCAGTTTCAGCTTATTCAGCGCATTGATGTTGGTAATGCCGCCCGGATTCAATACATTCACTTCCAGAATCTTGTCGCCGATCATATCGACACCGACGAAATAAAGACCGTCGGCCGCCAATTTCGGCCCGATTTTGCGGCAAATCGCCATTTGCGATTCGGTCATTTTGTATTTGTGTGCCGTCCCGCCGACCTGAATATTGGCGCGCACGTCGCCTTCCGGCGGTTTGCGGTTGTAAGCACCGATGAATTTACCGTTGAGCATCAGCACGCGCACGTCGCCTTCTTCCGCGCCTTCGATGTATTCCTGCACGATGACGTAGCTTTTATCCTGCGTGTGGATGTAAAAGTCCAGAATGGAATTGATACTGGTCTGGGCGTTTTTCTCCAACACGATGACACCGTGCCCGCCGGAGGCGTTCAGCGGTTTTAAAATGACCTTGTCGCCCGGCATTTCGTCAATCATCTGACGAATGTATTCCTTGTTTTTGGACACATGGGTAATCGGCAAGAAGCTGTTGTTCGGGTCGTTGAAGGTGGTGGTGTACAGTTTATTGTTGGCTTTGCGGATGCCGTCGATGTCGTTGATGATGACCACTTCGTTTTTGACCGAGTCGAGGAAGTTGTACACCATCGAATCGATTGGCGGATCGCGGCGAACCATAATCGCATCCAACCCGTGTAACGGCATCATTTTCTGTTCGAACTTGACCTTCTTGTAGAACTGCAAGATGTTGTCGGGAATCTTCTCCATCGGCAGGATGCGTTTCACGTAGCCATGGGTAACGTTGTTGCGCACCGTCAGATTGCTTGGGTACAGGATGGACACCTTATGGCCGCGTTCCAGGCATTCCTTGATAATGCGGATGGTGGAGTTTTTAGCCGGGGTGATGGTGTCCCAGTCTTCGAAGATAAAACCGATGTTCATAGTGACGTCCTCAGGATTCGGGGCGATGTTTAGGCGGTTTCCGGGCGACGTGCCCAGTCCGGGAATCGCCGGGGGAGTTTCGGCGGTCTTGTGGCGAATTTTGACGGCTTTTGAGGGAAAAGTAAACCTTAAAATCGGTTTGATAAGGGCTTTTTTAAAAACGCCCAGGCCTGGGCGTTTTCGGGAAATGGGCTTGGGGCGTTATTCGGTGTCGGTGACCGACTGAATCAGGGCCGATCCTTTAAAGTTCGCCGGCAAGGTGTCGTTTTTGAAGTAGGTTTCCACTTCGGCTTCGCTGACGGCATTTTTATCGTACACGAAGACGCCGATGCGGTCGCCGGCTTTCAAATACCCGGTTTCACCGAACGGCGTGTAGCGCGTGGCGCCAAGGGTGACGATGATTTGCTTTGGGTGACCGGCTTCTGCCAGCATCGGCGATAGCTGTTCCAAGGGTCCAAAATCGGTCTGTTGGTTGAAGGTTTTCACCATCCAGTCTTTCAAGGTACGGTAAAAATAGTTGTAGCCCAATACCGGGCTGTCCATGCCATAAGCTTCAACGTCGTCGGCACGCTTTAGAAAGGAAGTGATGTGGTAGTGGTCGAGAATGCCGCCTTTGTCGAAACGGTCGATTTCCACCCATTGATTGGAAATGCCGGTGCAGGATTCGCCCCAGTTTTTCTTCTGGCTGATCTTACTGGCGTTGGGGCGGCGAATGGAACAATCGTTGAACGCCGAAAAAGCCTTGGCATTCAATTGGGTGATGTCACCGTCGTCGTTGTAAACCACATCGAACAACACGCAGATTTCCGGCTCCATTTGCACGTTGATCGGGTGCGAGAAATCGGCTTGAATGCGTTCGTTGGAGAGCGGATAGATGCCGAGAAAGGACGGGTGCCCCGGAATGTAAATCGGGAACATACCTTTGGGTGCCTTGTCGTCTTCGGTTTTTACCTGGACGAAGTCAGCGTCTTCACCGGCTTGGTTCAAGTGTTCGGCAAAGTTGCCGGCAATGCCGAATACGGGGGTTTGTCGTAGGGTTTCCTGTGTCAGTGTCATGTGTCGTTTAGCCTTTAAAACAGTAGGTTTTGCAGTTTACGGCGATAGGCGTTGACCAGCTGAGGGTGTTCTTTATGCAGCAGGTCGAAAATTTCCAGCAGAGTGGTTTTGGCGATGCCGTCGCGGAAGTCGCGATCCACGGTGAAGAGTTTCAATAAACAGTTCATGGCCTCTTCCACTTGCTGGTGCAGCATCAAGTAACCGGCCAGGTGATAAAGTGCTTCCGGGTCGTTCGGATTGGCTTGCAGGTTTTTTTGCACGGTTTCGATGTCCGGCGCTTCGGCCACCATTTGGCTGAACTTGAACAGGGCTAGCAGGGATTTGCCTTCGTCGGACTCTTTGGCTTCGTCCGGCAATTTTTCCAGTAATTGCTTCGCCTCGTCCACATGGCCGCGTTGAAAGTACATCTTCGCCAGGTCGAGGTGAATTCGATAGTTATTGGGGTTGGCTTGTGAGGCCTGGCCCAGCAGTTGCATGGCGCGGTCGTAATCGCCTTCGGCAAAGGCTTGTTGCGCCTGAGCGCGCAGGTCTTCGGACACGTCCGGCTTTAGATAGGGTTTCAGGGCTTCTTGGAAGGCGGATAACGGTTGGCCGCCTTGCAGTTCTTCCACCACATGGCCTTGGTGAAAAATCTTGAAGCTGGGAATGCTGCGAATTTGAAAATGGTTCGCCAACTCTTCCTGTTCTTCGGTATTGATTTTCGCCAGGATGAATTGTCCGGCCAAGTCTTTGGCCAATTTTTCCAGCATCGGCATCACTTGTTTACACGGGCCGCACCAAGGTGCCCAAAAGTCCACCAGCACCGGCACATGCATGGAGTTGTTTACCACCATTTCATTGAAATTTTCTTGGGTGACGTCAATAATCATCGCTTCCATAATCGGTTATCCTCGAAACTCTTTTACGATATCGGTCAATTCATATAATTTATCCAGCGCTTTTCTGGGGGTGAGGTCGTCGACTTTCAAGTCTCCCAGCTCGTCCAGCAAGGCTTCGATTTCTTTCGGGTTGGCCGGTCCGGCCGCAAACAGGTCGAACTGTTGCACGGGCGTTTCATCTGCACCAGAGGCGGTGACCGACTGCCCGCTCTGCGCCGCGGTTTGATTTTCCAGGCGATGCAGGTGGGTTTTCGCTTTTCGAATCACCTCATTCGGCACTCCGGCCAGAGCGGCGACTTGCAAGCCGTAACTTTGTGATGCCGGACCTTCCTGCACCTGATGCATAAAGACGATTTTGTCCTGATGTTCAATGGCGTTCAGGTGAATGTTAATGGTGTTGTTGAACTGTTCCGCCAAGGTGGTCAACTCGAAATAATGGGTCGCGAACAAGCAGTAGCCCTGAATGCTTTGCGCCATTTGCTCGGCAATGGCCCAAGCCAGTGCCAAGCCGTCGAAAGTGGAGGTGCCACGGCCGACTTCGTCCATCAGAATCAAGGATTCCGGCGTAGCGTGGTGTAGGATATTGGCGGTTTCGGTCATTTCCACCATAAAGGTCGAACGCCCGGACGTCAGGTCATCCGACGCCCCGATGCGGGTGAAAATGCGGTCGATGGGTCCTAAGGTCGCCGATTCCGCCGGGACGAAACTGCCCATGTAGGCCATGATGGCAATCAACGCGGTCTGGCGCATGAAGGTGGATTTACCGCCCATGTTCGGTCCGGTGATGATCTGCAGGCGACGGGCGTCGTCGAAACAGGTATCGTTGGGAATGAATGGTTGGTCGGACAAGGCTTCGACCGTCAAATGGCGACCTTGTTGAATATCCAATCCGGGTTCGTCGGTCAGAACCGGGCGGGTTAAATTCAGGGCCATGGCCTGACGGGCCAGCGCATTGAGCACATCGGTTTCCGCCAATGCGGCGGCGGTTTGTTGCAAGGGTTTCAAGTCCTCGTTGAGGCGCTCCAATAATTGCTGGTATAGCCATTTTTCACGAGCCAGGGCTTTTTCGTTGGCACTGAGGACCTTGTCTTCAAAGCCTTTCAGTTCCGGTGTGATGTAACGTTCCTGAGCTTTCAGGGTTTGGCGGCGGACGTAATCGGCCGGTACCTTGTCGGACTGTTGTTTGCTGACTTCGATGTAATAGCCGTGTACGCGGTTGTAACCGACTTTCAGGGTTTGAATACCGGTGCGTTCTTTTTCACGTTCTTCCAGTGCCAGCAGATAATCTCCGGCTTCGTTTTTCAAGTTGCGCAGTTCGTCGAGTTCGGCGTCGTAACCTTCGTCGAAAACGCCGCCATCACGCATGACCATGGGCGGATTTTCCACCAGCGCTTTATCCAGTTGTGCGGCCAGTTCCGGATATTCGCCAAGGCGCTGGGCGATGTGTTGCCATTTTTCGGCGGCTTGATTCGCCAGTAAGGCTTGCAGTTCCGGCAACTGGTTGAGGGAACGGCCAAGGTGCAACAAATCGCGGGGGCGGGCGGAATAAAGCGAGACCCGGCTCAGAATACGTTCCAAATCCCCGATAGGCTTCAAAACCTGGTGGAAATCGTCGGTGCTGTGCTGCGCAATCAAATCCTCGATGGCGTCCAGACGGGCGTTGAGGATGTCGCGATTGCGCAACGGCTGATTCAGCCAGCGGTTCATCAAGCGACTGCCCATGGCGGTGGTGGCATTATCGAGAATCGAAAATAGTGTATGGTGTTTGCCGCCGTTGAGGTTGGTGTCCAGTTCCAGATTGCGTCGGCTCATGGCGTCCAGCACTAAAGCATCGTCGGTGCTGTAGGTTTGCAGGCTGAACACATGCTCTAAGTCGCTTTGCAGCATGGCGCGAGCGTAATGCAGAATGGTACCGGTAGCGGCAATGACGGTCGGTAGCTGTTCACAACCGAACGCCACCAAGTCCTGGGTGCCGAAGTGGTCGGTCAGGCGTTTGCGGCAGGCATCGACGTCAAAGTGCCACGCCGGATAACGCACCAGGCCTGGGCGTTTTTGAACTGCTTCCGGCAGGTTCTGTTCCAGCAACGGGTCGTCGGGCAAAATGATTTCCGCCGGTTTCAGGCGCTCGACTTCGGCGGCCAGTTGTACGCCATCGTCAAGTTGGGTGGCTTCGAAACGGCCGCTGGCCACATCCAGATAGGCCAAGCCGTAGACGCCGTCGACTTCGGTAATGGCCGCCAACAGGTTTTCCGATTTATCTTCCAACAGGGCGTCTTCCACCAGAGTACCCGGCGTGATGATGCGCACCACCTTACGTTCGACCGGACCTTTGGATGTCGCCGGGTCGCCGATTTGTTCGCAAATGGCGACGGACTCGCCGAGTTTGACCAGCTTGGCGAGATAGCCGTCCGCAGAATGGTGCGGAATCCCCGCCATCGGAATCGGTTGGCCGCCCGATTTGCCGCGAGCGGTGAGGGTGATTTCCAGCAGCTCGGCGGCTTTGACGGCATCGTCATAAAAAAGTTCGTAAAAATCGCCCATGCGATAGAACAGCAAATGGCCTGGGTGCTCGTCTTTAACCGCCAGGTATTGTTGCATCATGGGAGTGTGGGTGGTTTTTTCGGCCATAGTCGTTTTGCGGTCGGTTCCGGTTGGTTGATGTTTCCGTAGGAGGTTCGTTGGGCGAATATTTTAGCGGAAATGCCATGTGTGAATGGCAGAAAGTGAGATTTCGCCAGCGTCGCCACTGTAAAAAATGTGTAAAAAAAGGTATGCTAATCGATAAAACACTTTCTATCAATAAGGAGCCCTTTAATGATGAGCCGTTCGAGCCTTGAATCCTTGGTGGCCGAGGTGGGTGACGCCCTGAAACAGCACGATAAGTTGATCGTGACGGCGGAATCCTGTACCGGTGGTTTGATTGCCGAGGCCTTGACCAGTGTGGCCGGCAGTACCGCCTGGTTTGATCGGGCGTTTGTGACCTACAGCTATGAATCGAAACATGAGATGCTGGGGGTGAAGGAAGTGACCTTACAGCACAAGGGCGCGGTGAGCCAGGAATGTGTCGAGGAAATGGTCATTGGGGCTCTGCAGGAATCGCACGCTGCCATCAGCATTGCCTGTAGTGGCATTGCCGGGCCGGGTGGCGGCACGCCGGATAAGCCGGTGGGGACGGTGTGGATTTCCTGGGCGATGCAAGGGCATGACGAAATCATTTCCAAGCTGTACCATTTTGACGGTGATCGCAATGCGGTTCGGCTGGCCTGTACGGTCGAGGCCCTGCAAGGCGTGCTGCGCCTGCTGAGTGAAGACTGAGCGTTCAGGTGCCCGATTTTTAATGGATTTTTCAATGAATCTCGCGGGTGACGAAAGCCGATAAAAAAGGTGTCAAATCCACGGAATTATGGGATAATTATGCCCCAATAAAATTTCAACCTTTGCCTTTGTTTTTTTTCGAAAACCGCGTTTACGGAAAAAAGTGGAGCAAGGGTTTTTTAATGTAATTTGAATGGTTCTGAAGTCGGCCCTGGCGGTCTTCGGTATCGGATGTAACGAAAAAACGGTGATGTTAATGGATGAGAATAAGCGTAAAGCGCTCGAGGCGGCGTTAGGACAAATTGAAAAACAATTTGGTAAAGGCTCCATCATGCGCATGGGCGACCAAGGTGTCGCGCGTGACATTGACGCCGTTTCGACCGGTTCTCTGGGCTTGGATATCGCCTTAGGAATCGGTGGTTTACCGCGTGGCCGGGTTGTTGAAATTTACGGCCCGGAATCTTCCGGTAAAACCACGTTGACGTTGCATGCCATTGCCGAGATGCAAAAAGCGGGCGGTACCGCGGCTTTCGTGGATGCCGAGCACGCTTTGGATCCGATTTATGCCGAGAAGTTGGGAGTTGACGTCGATAACCTGCTGGTATCGCAACCGGATACAGGTGAACAGGCTTTGGAAATCACCGATTCCTTGGTGCGTTCCGGTGCCGTCGATATTGTGATTGTCGATTCGGTCGCGGCCTTGACGCCGAAAGCGGAAATCGAAGGTGACATGGGGGATTCTCACATGGGCTTGCAGGCCCGTTTGATGTCGCAGGCGTTGCGTAAGCTGACCGCCAATATCAAACGTACCAATACGCTGGTCATCTTCATCAACCAGATTCGTATGAAAATCGGCGTGATGTTCGGTAACCCGGAAACCACCACTGGTGGTAACGCCTTGAAATTCTACTCGTCGGTGCGTTTGGACATTCGCCGTATCGGTGCGATTAAGAAAGGCGAAGAGATTTTGGGGAATGAGACCCGCGTGAAAGTGGTGAAAAACAAGGTTTCCCCGCCGTTCAAGCAAGTGGAATTTGATATTCTGTACGGCCAAGGGATTTCCCGTGAAGGCGAAATCATCGACTTGGGCGTGAAGGAAAAACTGATTGAGAAAGCCGGTGCCTGGTACAGCTATGAAGGGCAAAAAATCGGCCAAGGTAAAGACAATGTCCGTCAGTTCTTGAAAGAGAATCCAGAGATTTCCGAAACCCTTCAAAAAGAATTGAAAGAGCGTTTGATGCCGAAACCGACGTCATCGAAATCGGCTTCGGAAGGGGATGAAGCCGAAGCCTGAACGGTGACGGGAGGCTCAGCGACGAATGAATCTGTTGGAATCGGACGACGCTCAAATATTGGCTCAGGAAATGGAATCGCGTGCGGTGTATTTGTTATCGCAGCGAGAACATGGCCGTAAGGAGCTGGCGTACAAGTTGTCGCAGAAGTTTCCGCAATCCGAAGATTACCCAGGCCTGGTCGATATTGTGTTGGATAAATGCGAAGACCAGCGCTGGCTGTCGGATGAGCGCTATGTCGAAGCCTATGTTCGTCAGGCGATGGAGAAGGAGCAGGGGCCTTATAAAATCAAACAGGCCTTGCAGATGCGTACTGACCGACAGGATTTAGTAGAAGCGTATCTGGCGATGGACGATTCCGATTGGGCGGACATTGCCGCTTCGGCGTTGGAACGAAAATACGGTGACACCGCCAAGCCCTCGCAGGCCAAAGAGCAGGCTCGGCGGATGCGTTTTCTGCAGTCGCGAGGTTTTTCCCAATCCCAGATTTGGAAAGCTTTTCGCAATGCCTGAGATGGTAAACCCAAGCTGACAATCAAACATAAACACGATAATAATACGGCCGAGACGAACCGTCTGGCTAGCAGGCACTTTGAACAGATGAATCCCAAGCCGGGCAGGACGCTCGGCGTTTGTGGAATGGCTCTCATCGGGTGCGTGTGAAATGGAACTTGAATTTTAGACCCGATTTTTGACTTTTAGGAACTTTATTTATATGACCAGCGCAGAACTCAGAAAAGCGTTTTTAGACTTTTTTGTAAAGCAAGGCCATACCGCCGTGCACTCCAGCCCTGTCGTGCCCGGCAACGATCCGACATTGTTGTTCACCAATGCCGGGATGGTGCAGTTCAAAGAAACCTTTTTGGGCCAGGAAACCCGTGATTACTCGCGTGCGACCAGCGTGCAACGCTGTATCCGTGCCGGGGGCAAGCATAACGATCTGGAAAACGTCGGTTACACCGCGCGCCACCATACCTTTTTTGAGATGCTGGGGAATTTCAGTTTCGGCGATTACTTCAAGCGCGAAGCCATTCAGTATGCCTGGCAGTTCCTGACCGAAGAATTGGGGTTACCGGAAGACAAACTCTGGGTCACGGTGTTTGAAGAAGATCAGGAAGCGGAAGACATCTGGTTGAAAGACATGGGCGTCAGTGCCGAGCGCTTCTCACGTTGCGGAGCCAAGGACAACTTCTGGTCAATGGGTGACACCGGGCCATGCGGACCTTGTTCGGAAATTTTCTATGACCACGGTCCGGATGTGGCCGGTGGGCCTCCAGGCTCGCCGGATGAAGACGGTGACCGTTACATTGAAATCTGGAACCTGGTGTTCATGCAATTCGACCGTTCCGAAGACGGCACTTTGACGCCATTACCGAAGCCGTCGGTGGATACTGGTATGGGCTTGGAACGCTTGGCGGCGGTGATGCAGAAGGTGCACAACAACTACGACATCGACTTGTTCCAGGCGATTGTTGCCAAAGCGGCCGAGTTGACCGGCGAAAAAGACCTGACCAACAGTTCCTTGCGCGTGATTGCCGACCATATCCGTTCTTGTGCTTTTATGATTGTCGATGGTGTGTTGCCCTCGAATGAAGGCCGCGGTTATGTGTTGCGCCGTATTATCCGTCGCGCGATTCGCCACGGTTACAAACTGGGCCAAAAAGACGTTTTCTTCTATCGTCTGGTGCCGACCTTGGTCGAACAGATGGGGGAAGCCTATCCAGAATTGGTGAAAGAACAGGCCAATGTTGAGCGTGCCTTGAAATTGGAAGAGGAGCGTTTTGCCGAAACTCTGGAAAACGGCATGAAAATCCTGGAAGACGATATTGCACAATTGAACGGTAAGGTCATCAGTGGTTCAACGGCGTTTAAGCTGTATGACACTTATGGTTTTCCGTTGGATTTGACCGCAGATGTGGCGCGTGAACGCCAGTTGTCAGTGGATGAAGCCGGGTTTGAAAAAGAAATGGAAGCGCAGCGCGCCCGTGCCCGTTCGGCCAGTAATTTTGCTTCGCAAGGCCAGCATAAAGTCGATTACAACGAGCCGACCGAATTTGCCGGTTACCATCAGGACGAAGCCAATGCTAAGGTCATGGCGATTTTCGCCGGTCAGGAATCGGTAGAGCGCTTGGCCGAAGGGCAGGAAGGCATCGTGATTCTCGATACGACGCCTTTTTATGCCGAGTCCGGCGGTCAGGTCGGCGACCAAGGCAGCTTGACCGAAGGCATGAACAGTTTCCATGTGGATGGCTGTCAGAAACAGGGCGGCACTTTCCTGCACATCGGTAAGGTGACGGCTGGCGCGATCAATGTCGGTCAAACGATTCACGCGCATATCGACACCAAGGCACGCCGTGCTTCGGAACGCAATCACTCGGCCACGCATTTGTTGCACGCCGCCTTGCGTCAAGTCTTGGGCACGCACGTTGGCCAAAAAGGTTCTTTGGTGCAACCGGAAAGACTGCGTTTCGACTTCTCGCATTTCGAACCGATTTCCGCGGAACAGTTATTGGAAATCGAGCGTTTGGTGAACCATAACATTATGCTGAACGCCGACGTGCAGATGGAAGAAATGGACATCGAAGCGGCTAAGGCAAAAGGCGCCATGGCGTTGTTCGGTGAAAAATACGGTGATGTGGTACGCGTCGTCGATATGGGGGATTTCTCCATTGAGCTGTGCGGCGGTACGCACGTCAACTCAACCGGTGAAATCGGGCCTTTCCGTATCACCTCGGAAAGCGGCATTGCCTCCGGTGTGCGTCGTATCGAGGCGGTGACCGGAGAAGCGGCGTGGCAAACCATTTACGATACCGAACAGGTGTTGTTGAACATCGCCGGGCATTTGAAAACCGATAAGACGCAAGTCGACGCGAAAGTGACGCAGTTGGTCAACGACCAGAAAGAACTGGAAAAGCAGTTGAAGCAGTTGCAGTCGAAAATGGCCTCTTCGCAAGGGGATGATTTGGCGAGTGCCGTCGAGAAGGTGGGTGAGGTCAATGTCTTGGCCGCTCAATTGGAAGGGGCCGATGTCAATACCTTACGTGAAACGCTGGATAAGCTGAAAGATAAACTGGAACCGGCCGCCATTGTTTTGGCCGCCGTGGACGGCGAAAAAGTCAGTTTGGTGGCGGGCGTGAGTAAAGCCCTGACGTCGCAATGGAAAGCCGGCGAATTGGTGAATCACGTGGCGCAACAAGTCGGCGGTAAAGGCGGCGGGCGTCCGGATATGGCACAGGCCGGCGGTAAAGATCCGAGCAAATTAAAGGAAGCCTTGGCTTCCGTAAAAGAGTGGGTGGCGAGCAAAGCTTAACCCGAGTGTTTTATAAATTTGTGCTGAGATTGCGCTGAGCATTGGTTTCACAAGACAATTTTCGAAGAAGTGTCCTATCGACGATTACGACCGACTGAGAAAATATGGCTTGTGGCATCAAGGAGCAAGTAAGGTCAGTGAAAATTTATGGAATATTCGGGTTGGTATCGGCCAGGCCTGGTCGAAAACGGCAAAGGCGCCGTTACCCTTGGTTTCAATCAACAATCCTATCCGAATCGTTCGATAAGCGACCGAAACCTTCAAGACTAACCGCACATGGCGTTTTGCCCTGTGCGGTTTTTTGACTTGAGGCACGATGATTTACGGCGGTAAGGTAGGCAGAACATGGTTTCGTTAAGAAGGCAAAATCATACATGGCATTAATTGTTCAAAAATATGGTGGGACGTCGGTCGGGAATGTCGAGCGTATCCAGAATGTCGCGAAAAAAGTCGCGAAATTCGTGGACGAAGGGCATCAGGTCGTTGTTGCGGTCTCCGCTATGAGTGGAGAAACAAACCGGCTGACCGCGCTGGCACATGAAATTCAAGAGCAGCCTTCCCGTCGGGAAATGGACGTGTTGCTGACAACGGGGGAGCAGGTCACCATTGCGTTGCTGAGCATGGCGTTGCAGCAGAATGGTTACGATGCCGTTTCCTATACCGGCTGGCAAGTGCCGATTATGACCAACGACATTCATTCCAAGGCGCGTATCGAGGAAATCGACTCCGATAAGATCAAGTCGCAATTGAATCAAGGTAAGGTCGTTGTGGTTGCCGGTTTTCAAGGTGTGACACCGGACGGCGATATTACGACGCTGGGGCGCGGCGGTTCCGATACCACGGCTGTGGCCCTGGCCGCGGCTTTGCAGGCGGATGAGTGCCAGATTTACACCGATGTGGATGGGGTTTACACCACCGACCCGCGAGTGGTCCCGGAAGCCAAACGGTTGGATGTGGTCACCTTCGATGAAATGTTGGAACTCGCCAGTTTGGGCGCGAAGGTGTTGCAGATTCGCTCGGTGGAATTCGCCAGCAAATATAAAGTGCCGTTGCGCGTCTTGTCGTCTATGAAAGAAGGGGGTGGGACTCTTCTCATCTCGGAAGAAGATTTTGAGGATTTAGATATGGAAAAACCTTTAATATCCGGCATTGCCTTCAGCCGTGATGAAGCGAAATTGATGGTGTTGGGCGTGCCGGACAAGCCGGGCGTGGCCTTCCAGATTTTGGGGCCGATTTCCGATGCCAATATCGAAATCGATATGATTATCCAAAACCAGAGTGTCGATGGCACCACCGATTTCACCTTTACCGTGGCACGCGGCGACTTGCATGCCGCCAAACAGGTGTTGGAAAAGCATGCGATGGAATTGGGCGCACGCGAGATTATCTGTGATGATACCATCGCGAAATTGTCGATGGTCGGAGTTGGCATGAAGTCGCATTCCGGTATCGCCAGCACCATGTTTAAAACCCTGGCGGATCATGACATCAATATCCAAATGATCGGAACCACGGAAATCAAAATTTCGGTGGTGATTGGTGAGGAATATTTGGAGGAAGCGGTTCAGGCGCTACATGCCGCTTTTGAACTGGATAAGTAATCCAGTGTTTGTTTTAAAGAAACCCGGTTTATCCGGGTTTTTTATTGCTTGAAATAAGTAAACTTTATTAGTCTGGGTTTATCATAGTGATAAGAAATATAAATAGAATTTGGGGTTTAATAAGTTTAAACTATACCCTTTGAAACATGCATAACAAAGGGATTGAGTCATGCTGGTATTAACACGACGTGTTGGAGAAACACTCATCATTGGCGATAACATCAAACTGACTGTGGTGGGCTTGAAAAGTGGCCAGGTGCGTCTGGGAATTGAAGCGCCGAAAGAAGTTCAAATCCAGCGCGAAGAATTGCTGCTCAAAGAAAAAGACGTTCAGGAAAAGCCGTCGGAAGCCGCGCCGGTTGTCGAAGCCAAGATTGCGGCCGCAGAGTGATTCGAACGCATTTAAAAAATTGACGTCAATCCGCCAAACTCTGTTTACAAGCACCTTAAATCAAGGTATCATACGCGCCACAAACAGCAGGATTAAAGTTCTTTTAATCCAAATCGATACGGTGAAATGGCCGAGAGGCTGAAGGCGCTCCCCTGCTAAGGGAGTATGGGGTTTGTAGCTCCATCGAGGGTTCGAATCCCTCTTTCACCGCCATTTTCCTTTATTTAAATTCCTTTTAGACGCTTTATTTTCGGTCCATACATCTGTATCTGATGGTGTCGCTACGCTGTTAAGCGATGGAAATTTGATTACGTCCGTTTGACTTAGCATGGTAAAGAGCCTGGTCGGCTTTATGCCAGAAGATTTCCAGTTCGCCTTCGGCTAAGGCAATGCCGATGCTGGCGGTGATGGAAAACTCGGTCCGGCTATTTGGGCATTGAATGACCGAATTCTGGATGTCTTTTAGAATTTGCTGTGCAACGCTTTCCGCTTCGTCCAAATTGGTATCCACCAACAATATCGCGAATTCTTCGCCTCCAAGACGAGCAACGATGTCATGCTTTCGTCGGTTCGTTGAAATGATTTTAGCCAAGTTGATTAAAGCGGCGTCACCGGCCGGGTGACCATAATTGTCGTTGATGCGTTTGAAGTTATCGATGTCGAGCATCAGAAAACTGCAGGACGAGCCATTTCGGCGCGCTTGGCTGAGCACATAGGCCGATTTTTCCAGTAATCCACGGCGGTTTTTGACTTGTGTGAGTTGATCGATGACGGTCAACTCCTCCAGCTGCCGGTTTGTTTTTTTCAGCTCAAGCGATAACTTATGAAACTTGATAATGACCAGGCCTGCAATCAATAAAAGTATGGCACTGGCCAACGCGATTTTAAGCGCCAAGGTGTAGTCGGTTTTTTGATGTTCCTTGAACAGGAAGCCGTCCAAATCGGTGTCGGCGGCGGTCATGTTTAATTGACGGTAGCTGTCGACGATAAACTGCCAACGGCCCGGGTTCATGTGGCCGATTTGAACCAGCTCGGGCATGATGAGTTTTTTGAGGGTTTGGGCTTCAAATTGCAGGTGGTCAAGTGTCTTTTGCGGAGCGTATTTTTGATGGATGAGTTGGATGGTTTCGTCGATGTGTTTTAGGGCATATTCCCAACCCTGTAAAGTGGCGTTAATAAAGCGGCTGACCTGTTCCGGGTTGTTTTTCACTTTTTGTTCGCTGGTAATGAGCACATCGCTGTAAAAGTTGATGCCGTAGTCTCTGGGGTTGATGATATTGTAGTCGACGCCTTTCTGGGTGAGGTAATAGGGCTCGTTGGAGATGTAGCCATCATAGGCGTCGGCTTTGCCGTCAATCAGGTCTTCAATGCGGTAGCTGGTGTTTTGGATGTTGAGTTTTTCTCGGGGGATGCCTTCGCTTTCCAGCATGGTTAATAATTCGGCGCTTTCCGGCGGTGGCATGATGAGCAGTTTGCGTCCGGCCATATCATGTGGGCTGCGGATATGGGAGGATTTTAAGGTAATCCACACAATCGGAGAGGTCTGCATAATGGCAGCCAAAGCCACCACCGGTTTGCCTTCCATTCGGTCGATGACGACGCCGGAACCGGTGATGGCGTAATCGACTTTGCCGCTTAAGACATCATCAATCGGTTTCAGGGCGTGCGGCCCGCCGGCGATCAATTCGACATTCAAACCTTGTTCGGCGTAATAGCCTTTTTCCAACGCGATATAGTAGCCGGCGAACTGAAATTGGTGCAGCCAGCGCAATTGCACTTTAACGGTTTCGGAAGCGAAGATTGAAGCGCTTAACGTCATCAAAAGGAAAAAGGAGAACAAGCGCTTAACGGAAGGCGGATTCATTTTCTGGTCTTTGTCTATAGGATTTGTTTATATCGCTTGTTCTTAATACTAGAGTAATTTGTAAGGTAATACAAAATATATTTCATAGAGTTTGTTTCAACTCTGGTTGGATGGTGATTATGAAGACATAAAAAAACCGGGAAAGTCCCGGTTTTTTTATTTTCAGCGATGAGCGATTTAGAAGTCGTACATCAAGGTTAACATTGTTTCGGTGTCGTCTTTTTTCTTGCCGGTGGCCGGGTTGTCGTTGTGACGGTATTGGTAGTTGAGTTTCAGGTTAAGATTACCGTTGAGTTTGACTTTCAGGCCGGTGTTGCTTTCGTATTTGGTTTGCTTTTCACCGGTGAAGACCGTCAGGTTCTGCAAGAAGCGGACGTTGGCGTTGAAGCCGTATTCGAAGTTGCCGTAAAGCTTTCCAATCAACTGTGAAAAGTCTTTCTCACCACTGTCTTTGGTGTAATCCTGGGTTTGGTTACCGATACCGGCTTCACCCGTTAGAACCAAGTCCTGTTCTTTAATGAAGTTGTAACCCAGACCGACCAGGGTGTAGGTGTTCAGTTCGATGTCTTCGAAGCGGTTGTTTTCTGCGCGGAACTGCCCGAAGCCGTATGCTTTTTGGTAGTCGGAGAAATACAGGTTGCCTTGCAGGTCGCCCACATAACGTTCTTCGGTGCGGTTGCCGTCTTCTTTTTTGTTGGAGGCGTCGATTTTGCCTTTTAGCTTGTACATCTCCTGGGTGTAATCCAGCTTCAAGGAAGCGTAAATGGCTTGTGTATTGGTGTTACCGGTGGTTTCGGAATAACCGGCTTCACCGGAACCGTGCAGACCCTTGTCGGTCTTCGTTTCAGCGGCCATGACCTGGCTGCCCGCAAACAGTGATGAAAGGGTTAGGAGTGCGAGGGTTTGTTTTGTCATTTCTTTACTACCTTTAATACTTTTAATGCTTAATTCTTAGATGAAATCGTTATTTGGAGTCGGTTTCCTGAGAATGCAGGTGTACATCCATTTGCGGATAAGGGATGCCGATACCGGCTTCGTCGAAGGCGTGTTTGACCTTTTCGTTCATATCCCACTTCAAGCCCCAATAGTCGCCGGATTGAACCCAAGGACGCACCACGAAGTTGATGCTGGAGTCGGCCAGTTCGGAGACGGCGATGGTCGGAGCCGGGTCTTGCAAGACGCGTTCGTCGGATTCAATTAAATCCGTCAGAATTTGTTTGGCTTGCTTAATGTCGTCGTCGTAACCAATGCCGAACACCATATCAACACGGCGGGTTTCACGGGCCGAGTAGTTGGTGATGGTGCCTTTATAGATATTGCCATTCGGAATAATGACTTCACGGTTGTCGCCGGTGCGGAAAGTGGAGCTGAAAATGCCTACGCTTTCGACGACACCCGAAGTGCCGGCGGCTTCCACGAAATTGCCGACTTTGAATGGTTTGAATAAAATCAGCATGACACCGGAAGCAAAGTTTTGCAAAGAGTCCTTCAAGGCCAGGCCGATGGCCAAACCGGCGGCACCGATTAAGGCGACCAAAGAAGTGGTGTCGATACCTAATTGGCTCAAGGAGGCAATGATGATGAACAGTAGCAGGACGGCGTTTAGAATGGACATGATGAAATTAATCAGCATGTCATCCATTTTGCCGCGTTTGAGTAGACGTTGAACAATACCGGAAATCAGTTTAGAGGCCCAGCGTCCGACAATGAAGATAATCAATGCCAGAACGATATTCGTGCCCCATTCAATGCCATAGGTTTCCCATAGGCTTTTTAAGTCAATGCTTGAGAAGTCCATAAATTTGCTTCCTGATAAAAATGAATCTTGTTTTTATAAAAGTGCAACGGGCGCTATTTTAAAAGAATCGTGACGGTTTTTGGTTGAAATTGACCAGGCCTGGTCAATTTCTCGGTTTGTTTATTTGACGGCTTTGTATTTGGGGAGTTGTTGTTCGACCAAGTCAAAATGCATCGGGTAAATATCCGGCAGTCCGTTTCGATATTGGATAGGACGTTCGCCTTTGATGAGGGGTAACAAATAATCAATGGCGGCGGGGGTGATGTCCATACCATCTTTGGTGAGAAACTCGTCCGGGACGCATTTTTCCAAATCGGCGACTTCAAATAAGTCGACGTTTTTGTAACGCCACACCAGAGGTTGGGTGTCGATGACTTCAATTACCGGCAAGACGCCGTGTTGTCCATCCAGCGCGGCTTGTACCGCCGCTTTGCCGGCTCGGTAAGCCATCTCCCAGTCGGTTTGCGACACTTGGTGACTGGCGGAACGCTGCAAATAATCGGGTACGGCACTGTGGGTTTTGCAATTGAAGGTGTTGGCTACCAGGCCGGATAAGGTGTGGGCCACACCGCCCAGTTGGGTGTAATCGTTGTTGTGAGTGTGTTCAACGTTTTCGATGGATATGTAATGGCCGTCCGGATCCATCAAGCCTTCGGAAACGATGCAAACGCAGTAGCCTTTGCTGTCGATCAGGTGCTGGACACGTTCCAGGAATTTGTTGCGTTCGAAAGGGCGTTCAGCGGGCAGAATCAGTAAGGGGACGTCCGGCATGGCGGTTTTGATGAGTCCGCCGGCGATGGTCAACCAGCCGACATTACGGCCCATGGCTTCCAGCGCAAAGAACTTGGTGGACGTATTATGCATTGAAAACAGGTCCATCGTTGCTTCCAGCAAGCTGGTGGCAATGTATTTAGCGGCACTGCCGAACCCCGGACTGCAATGTGACAATGCGAGGTCGTTGTCGATGGTTTTTGCCACACCAATGCATGTGACCGGATGGCCGTGGGCCGAACAGTAATCGGCCACTTTTTGCGCCGTGACCATGGAACCATTGCCGCCGTTGTAAAAAAAGTAGCCGATGTCGTAGGTTCGGAACACTTCCAGCACCCGTTGGTATTGCCCCGGGTTTTCATCAATGCTGTCGAGGTCGAAGCGACAAGCCTGGAAAGCGGCTCCGGGTTGGGTTTTTAGACGGTCCAATGTGTCTTCGCTGAAGCGCGAAGCATCGGTCAATCGCTCTTCCAATACGCCGACGATGCCGTTGATGGCGGCATAGACTTTACCGAATTTTTCCGGGTGACGTTTCACCATTTCGATGACACCTGCGGCACTGGCGTTAATGACGGCCGTAACCCCGCCGGCTTGTGCGTAAATGACATTTCTCGGGTGCGACATAGACTGCGATCCTTTCACATTTTTGATATGAAATGATTATAAGAGATATAGTGCAATTTATGGGATGAAAGTTTTTTGAATGAGGCGGTTATCCTCAACGGCCAAGCCGCCTTTGCTGTTTAAAAAGTCGGTAAATGGCTGACCAAATAAGGCGTGACGCCACCCGGAAAGGGTGTTGTCCGGATGGCGAATCAGGTGGAGCAAATCCGTTTTTCCGGCAATATTCGGTGGGTTAATGTGGTAATCCTGAGCCACTTGTTGCAATAACGCAAAACCAATATTGATGAAAATATCTTCTTGGGGCGTGGCTGGAGCCGGTTTGTTGGCCGTTTCAGGCCAGGCGTCCGGATTGGCAAACACCTCATCGATGATTTCAATCCATTCGTCACCGAAATTTTTCACCGAAGACGACTTGATGTTCGGCACTTTATACAGAGCTTCGCGTGCTTTCGGTGGGCGTTTGGCAATGGCGACGAGCGCATCGTCGGACAGCACCCAACGTTTGGGTTTGTTATGATTGATGGCGTAGAGTTCGCGCCATTCGGCTAAACGGTAGGCGATGGCCTGGGCTTTGCGCGGCAGTTTTTGCACCGCTTTGATTTTGTCGGCGGCGTTTTCCGGGGCGAGGCGGTAGAGGTCCTCATTCAACAGGGCTTCGAAGTCTTCGGTTAAGGCCGCTTGTTGCGCCTCGGTGAGCTTGTCGAGATAGCGCTCGTATAACGGGGCCAGATAACGCACGTCGTTGATGGCGTATTCCAGTTGCTTATCGGTCAGTGGGCGTCGGCTCCAATCGGTTCGGGTCTGGTCTTTTTCCAGTTCGATATCGAGTTCGGCTTTAATGACTTTGGCCAGGCCTGCCAGGTCGCCGAATCCGAGAAAAACACCGGCGATTTGGGTGTCGTAAATCGCCTCCGGCATCCGGCCGGAAACTTGATACAATACTTCGATGTCCTGACGGGCGGAGTGGAAGACCTTTCGGATGTTCGGGTTCTCCAGTAATTGCCACAACGGTTCGAGTGCGTCGAATGCCATCGGGTCGATGATGGCGGCGTGACCGGAACGGCTTTGGATTTGAATCAAGCACAGTTTCGGGAAATAGGTATCGGTACGCACGAATTCCGTGTCGATGGCGAACCAGCCGTCGGCTTCGATAAGCTTGCAGAAAGCCGATAAATCCGCCTGGGTATCAATAAATGTATAGGTCATAAATTCAGTTTAAGAGGTTGTTTGTCGTTCGGCAAGCAAAAGCATTGCTTTTTCAGAAATCTTCAATAAGATAACCAAATGCCGCAAAGATTGTTAAAAAATTTACTCCTACGGCCGTTAAGCTGTTTAGGGGTGCAGTCTTTCAAGCTGGCATTCGACAGGGAGTGTACTTGAAAGTTCATATTTTAGGTATTGCCGGAACCTTCATGGGTGGAATCGCCCAGCTGGCAAAAAGCATGGGGTTCGATGTTTCCGGTTCGGATCAGGCCATTTACCCGCCGATGAGCACGCAATTGGAGCAGGCCGGCATTGATGTCTCCAATTACGACGACAATTTTCTCGCCCGCGAGCCGGAGACGGTGGTCATCGGAAACGCTTTGAGCCGCGGTCACCCTGCGGTGGAACAAACGCTCAATGCACAGCAATTCTATACGTCCGGCCCGCAGTGGCTGGCGGAAAATATTCTGAAAGACCGTTGGGTGGTGGCCGTCGCCGGGACTCACGGCAAGACCACAACCGCTTCGATGGTGGCCTGGATTTTGGACGATGCCGGTTTGGCGCCCGGGTTTTTAATCGGCGGCGTGCCGGAAAATTTCGGGGTGTCCGCGCGTTTGGGCGATGCACCGTTTTTTGTGGTCGAGGCGGATGAATACGACACGGCGTTTTTCGATAAGCGCTCCAAGTTCGTGCATTACCATCCAAGAACCTGTGTGCTGAATAACCTGGAATTCGATCACGCCGATATCTTCGATAACCTGGCCGCCATTCAGAAACAGTTTCATCATTTGGTACGAACGGTGCCGGGGAACGGCATGATTATCCACCCCAAGGCCGAGGTCGCGATTGACGATGTCTTGGCGCAAGGATACTGGACGCCACTGGAATCGCAGGGCGAAAGCGGTTCTCAAGCCGATTGGCATTATGAATTGAAAGAAGCCGATGGCTCGGTGTTCGAGGTGTTTTTCCAGGGCGAGTCCTGCGGCGAAGTGCGCTGGGGCATGACCGGGCGGCATAATGTACAGAACGGTTTGAGTGCGATTGCCGCCGCCCGTCATTGCGGTGTGCCGGTGACCGAGTGTGTCGAGGCTTTGAGCCGATTTGCGGGGGTTCGACGCCGCATGACGCATTTGGGTGAGGCGAAAGGCATTGCGGTGTATGACGATTTCGCCCATCATCCGACGGCCATCGCGACTACGTTGGACGGCGCGCGAGCGCAAATGCAAGCTGAAGGTCAAAACGGTCGCTTAATTGCGGTATTTGAACCGCGCTCCAATACCATGCGAATGGGAATTCACCGCTCGACCTTGCCAAAAGCCTTTTCACAAGCGGATGCGGTTTACGCCTTTATTGACCCGGCTTGGCAATGGCGATTGGAGACCGACGCCTTTGACTGCGCGGTGACGGTTGAGGAATCTTATGAGACTTTATTGGAACGGTTGGTGTCGGAGCTTCGTCCGGGCGACCGGGTTGTGGTGATGAGCAACGGCAGTTTTGGTGGGATTCACCACCGTTTATTGGATGCACTATCGGAGCGGGTCGAAGCCTGAAAACACGGATGTTTTTATCGGCTTTGGTTCATGGGTTAATCTAAGGGAAGAAAATGTATGAATCATCAGATTGTCGCGCGGAAGGCGATAGAACATCTCACCAAAAACGATATCGAACCGACGCCGGTCACGTTCAGTATTTGGTTTTTATATTATCTCGGTGAGAACAAAGCCTTGATTGCCCGGATGAAGTCGTTTCTGTCGACCGGACAGCCAATCTCCGACGCGTCCTATGAAAAACTGTATGAAGTGTATGTGTTGAAGGAGCATTTCCGGGAAAGTCTCGGCATTAACCGCAACACCACTCAAATCATCGACAAAGCCAATGACCTGAAGAAAAAAATCTACGATTTCGTGGAAAGCGTGCGTTCGCACCAGAATACCTTGGGTGACATGCGGGAAAGTCTGACCATCGCTGAAACCCGCGAAGCCATCGAAATTATTCTGTCCGAAGCGGTCATGGAACTGAAGACCATCGAATCCAGTTCGTTGGAAACCACTTTATGGATGCAAAAGAACGTCAAATCGCTGGAAAACGTCCAGAACGAAGTCATCGAAATCGAGCAGAACATGAGCCGCGATTTCCTAACCGGATTGCCGGATAAAAGTTATTTCAAAAAGACGTTGGGGCAGTTCCTCAAAGAATCCATGTCCGGCGTCATTTCCAAACGTCATTTCATCGTTTTCGACATCAAGAACCTGGATTCGTATAACCGGGAGTTTTCTTGGTTGCTGGGCGACAGCATCATCCGCTTGGTAGTGAAAATCATCCAGTCAGAAACTGAAGAAAGTTGGCAGATGATGCGGTTACAGGAAGATGAATTTGCGGTCTTCCCTCCGGCATCTTTTCCGATTCACCAGATTCCCGATTACATCGAAACCATCCGTAAAGTGGTCAACAGCAAAAAACTGGTGGTGAAAGACAAGCAACAGGAAATCAAGAACATCGAATTGAACGCCGTGATCGTCAAGGTTGCGGTGTACGACGATATCGAAACCATCGACCGGAAAATTTCTACCGGTTTGGCGCAGGTGAGCGATGGCAAACACGGTTCCGTCGTCAAGATTGAAGAGTAGCCGAGGAGGCGCGCGACGTGATGTGGGCGTTACTGGAGGTCGGGTTACTGTTGCTGCTGGTCTTGGTGATTGTCTGGGCTGTGGTGCCACGCCGTAAGAAATGACTCAAAAATAACCAGCTTCAGCCAACCCGCGATAAATCGAATTCCGACGTCTGTAATGTCAGGTCTGGTCGATAATGCCGCAATAGGATATTTGACCAGGCCTGGGCATCTTCGGGTAATCCATCCGATAAATACGCCAAGACCTGGCGTTGAACGTTTGTTTTAAACGTTTTCGACGCACCGACGCCGCCACTGAGGTTATCCGCACTGAACACGAACGGAAACCCGGCGGAGACGGAAAAAATCCATTCCAGCGCCTGCGGTTTGATTTCCACTCGTTCAAACTCCGCCTGTTGTTCGGCGCTTCGTCCATCCGGTTGGTACCAATAGCCGAAATCCTCCAATAAACGCCGCTCCGGCCCGGCAATGCACCAGTGCGCGATTTCATGCAAGGCCGATGCAAAGAAGCCGTGTGCGAAGATAATGCGATGATGAGGGTGTGACGCATCGGCCGGGCGGTAAATCGGTTCCGGTTCGCAACAGACCAGCTCGGTATTCCGGGAGGGAATGAAGTTGGCATTGAACAGTTCGATGAGGGTTTCTATCTGAAAATTCGATGACATCTCGAAACGGTTGGGACCACTGAGCTTGAGAAAGGAAGACGCCGGTCAAAAGCCGGCGCCATGGATGGTTACAGGGTTGACATGACCTTGCGGGCCGCGTCGATGGTGGCCTGGATGTCGGCATCGGTATGCGCGCTGGAAACAAACCCGGCTTCGAACGCCGATGGGGCCAGATAGACGCCCGCGTCCAACATGCCGTGATAGAAACGTTTGAAACGTTCCATGTCGCCTTTGGCAACCTGAGCGTAGCGTCGGATGTTTTTCTCTTCGGTGAAGAAGAAGCCGAACATGCCGCCCACTTGGTTGGTGGTAAACGGAATGCCAGCTTCGTCGGCCGCTTGCTGTAAACCGTCCACCAATTGCTTGGTTTTGACTTCAAGCGATTCAAAGAAACCGTTTTCGCTGATCAGTTGCAAGGTTTTCAGGCCCGCAGACATGGCAATCGGGTTGCCGGACAGGGTGCCGGCTTGATAAACCGGCCCCAACGGGGCGATGTGTTCCATGACTTCGCGCTTGCCGCCGAAAGCACCGACCGGCATACCGCCGCCGATGACTTTGCCGAAAGTGGTCAAATCCGGCGTGATGCCATAACGGCCTTGTGCACCGGTCAAACCAACACGGAAACCGCACATGACTTCGTCGAAAATCAACACCGCGCCGGATTCGTCGCAGACCTCACGCAGGGTTTGCAGGAAACCGTCTTCCGGTGGAATGCAGTTCATATTTCCGGCGACCGGCTCGACGATGATACAGGCGATTTGGTCGCCGATTTCACTGAACACGCGGCGGACTTCATCGGAATCGTTGTGGGTCAGCGTCAGGGTTTCTTCCGCCAAACAGGCTGGCACACCCGGAGAGGATGGAACCCCTAAGGTCAGGGCGCCGGAACCGGCTTTCACCAACAAGGAGTCGGAATGGCCGTGGTAGCAGCCTTCGAATTTGACGATTTTGTCGCGTCCGGTGTAGCCGCGCGCTAGGCGAATTGCGGTCATGGTGGCTTCGGTACCGGAGCTGACCATACGTACCATGTCGATGGATGGAATCAGGTCGCAGACCAAATCGGCAATGGTGGTTTCCAATTCGGTCGGCGCACCGAACGACAAGCCTTTTTCAGCTTGTTGTTGGACGGTTTGAATGACTTCTGGATGGGCATGTCCCAAAATCGCCGGCCCCCAGGAGGCGACATAGTCGATGTATTGCTTGCCGTCGACATCCTTTAAGTAGGCACCTTTCGCCGATTCAAAGAAAACCGGATCGCCGCCGACGCCTTTAAAGGCTCGGACCGGTGAATTCACGCCGCCGGGAATGTGGGTTTGAGCGGCTTGGAAAAGGGCTTGAGAGTGTGACATAAAATGCTTCCTGTGAGTTTGAGAGGGACGTATGTCGGCCGGAACGATAAATTACAGATCCGGTGTCATTTGACGAATACGTTCGGTCACCAGTTCGAAATCGACTTCACCGATTTTCTGGTAAACGATGTTGCCGTTCGGCGCAATCAAGAAATTGGTCGGTGTCAGCAGAACTTCGC